>NZ_JBFBJB010000062.1:0-58411 GCF_040685895.1 Streptomyces sp. NPDC088124
CAGGGGGGACCCTGTGGGAGAGTAGGACGCCGCCGAACAATTATTGTGGGAATGCCCCGCACCGTATGGTGCGGGGCATTTCTGCGTTCAGGGGCAGGCAGGCGCTGTTTCCTTCCGGCGGTGCTGCCTGGTTCGTGGCGGGCGTCGCCGGCCGCGTTCTTGCTGGTCTTGCGCACCTCTGATCATCGGGTATGCTTTATCTCGTTGCTGCGCCCCAATAGCTCAGTCGGTAGAGCGTCTCCATGGTAAGGAGAAGGTCTACGGTTCGATTCCGTATTGGGGCTCAAGTAAAAGGAAAGGCCCCCGCCTCTTGGCGGGGGCCTTTCTCGTTGAGCCGGTGTGTGGCTCAGGTGGTGTGTGGCTCCGGGACGCGCATCGCGAGGATGGCCATGTCGTCCGAGGCCGGCTCGGCGGCGAAGCGTTCCACGGCGCGCAGGACGCGCGCGGCGACCGCGCCCGCTGTCAGGCCCGTACAGGTCGTGAGGACGTCGGTGAGACCGTCGTCGCCCAGCATGCGCGTGCCCTCCCGGCGTTCAGTGACGCCGTCGGTGACGCACAGGAGGACGTCGCCCGGGTCCAGGGTGATTACCTGTTCGTACAGCTCCAGGTCCTCCATGACACCTAGCAACGGCTGTGGTTCCGCCGCCGGTTCGACCGTGCCGTCCTGGCGCAGACGCAGTGGCAGGGGGTGCCCGGCGCAGACCACCTTCAGGACCGCGCTGCCGTCCTCCTGCGGCAACAGCTCGCCGTAGAGGAGGGTCAGGAAGCGGCTTCGGGCGCCCTCGTCGAGGATCGCCGCGTTCAGACGTTCCAGGACCGCGGGGCCGCCGAAGCCCTCCCGGGCGAGCAGCCGCAGGGCGTGGCGGGCCAGTCCGGTCACGGCCGCGGCCTCCGGGCCCGTACCGCAGACGTCACCGATGGCGAAGCCGTAGGCACCGTCCCGGATCGGGAACAGGTCGTAGAAGTCGCCCCCGACCTCGTTGCCCTCGCCCGCCGCGCGGTAGATGACGTCCACCTCGACGCCGGGGACCTGCGGGAGCCCCGGTGGCAGGAGGCTGCGCTGGAGGGCCTGGCTGATGGCTGTGCGTTCCGAGTAGAGGCGGGCGTTGTCGAGCGCGAGGGCCGCCCTGCGCGAGAGGTCCTCGGCCAGCTCCAGGATCTCCTGGCGGAAGTGGTCGCCCGAGGGCTTGCCCAGGGTCAGCATGCCGATGACGCGGTTACGGGCCACCAGGGGCAGGACGACGGTCTCGCCGCCCACGGCCGCCGCCGTCGCCAGGGTGGTGCCGATCCCGAGGGTGGGCGGCCGGTTGCTTCTGCTGACGTCGCGCATCGAGGTGCGCAGCGCCGCCTGGTGGGCCGCTTCCGCCGGGGCGGTCCAGATGCGGGCGCCCGGGGTGGGCACCGGGTCCGGTGGGGAGATCTTGGAGAGGAGGGCCTTGAGGCCGTCGATGCGGTCCTCGTCCTCGTGGAGCACGTACGAGAGGTACGGGTCGGAGGCCTGGTCGGCGATCGTGTAGACCGCGCACCAGGTGGCGAGCGTGGGGACGGTCATCTGGGCCATCAGGGCGAGCGTCTGGTCCCGGTCCAGGGTGCCCGCCAGCAGGTCCGACGCCTCGACGAGGAAGGAGAGGGAGCCGCGGCGCAGCCGTTCCAGCTCGCCCAGGCGGGCCGATTCGACGGCGAGGGCGATCCGGTCCGCGGCGAACTGCAGGCGCAGGGCCTCCTCGTTGGTGTAGCGTCCGGCGCCTTCCGCGGCGACGCCCAGGGAGCCCGTCAGCCGGCCCTCGACCTTGAGCGGGACCGTGACGACGGAGCGCATCCCCGTGCCGTTGAGGAGCGGAACGGCGCCGGGGACGGCGGTGAGGTCCTCGTGGACGGCGGGCATCCGCGCGGAGCCGAAGCGCCCCGCGCCGGCCTCCACCGGGACGCGGGCGAAGCGCTGGCGGGCGGAGGGGAGGCCGGTGGAGGCGCGTACCTCCAGTTCCGTCTCGTCGTCCGTGGCGAGGAGGAGGAAGGCCGAGTCACCGTCGAGCATGTCGCGGGCGCGCTCCACCGTGCGCTGGAGGAGCCCGTCGAGATCGTCGGGGGCGGGGGAGCCGATGAAGACCTCGAAGGGGTCCACGATGCGGCTCTCGGTGCCCGCCTCGGCCGCCGGGGTGCGCAGCGGGGTCTGGATCACGGCGCGTTCGTAATCGCGTACGAGGAGGCAGACCGTGGACGGCTCGCCATGGGTGTCGCGGACGCGGAGGTGGGACGCGTAGACGGGGACGACGCGGCCGTCCGCCGCACGGATGCCGTAGCTGCCCTCCCAGCGGGAGAGCTGGAGCGCTTCGACGATGCCGGTTCCGATGCCCGGTGTGTGGGGCCAGGCGGCGATATCGGTGAGGGGTTTGCCGATGACCTGATCGTCCGCGTAACCGAAAATGTGCTCGGCGTCCTCGTTCCAGTTGACGACGGCGCTCGCGCGGTCGATCTGGATGACGGCGACCCGTACGCGGTCGTCGGCCACGGGCAGCAGGTCGGTGGGGAGTACGGGGCCCGCGGAGCGGGTGCCCACCGGGCGCTGCGGCAGTTCGAGCTGGAACCACACCTGTTTGAAGGTGGGTGAATATTCGACGCCCCAGCGTGACGCGAGCGCGGCACAGAGAAGCAGTCCCCGGCCGTTCTCCTGCTCCGCGTTGGCGAAGGAGCGCGTGCTGCCCTGGATGGGGACCTCGCGCTCCGGATAGCGGTCGGCGACCTCGACGCGTACTCCCTCTTCCGTACGGAGGCAGAGGACGTCGGCGGACGTGCCGGCGTGGATGACGGCGTTGGTGACCAGCTCGCTGGTGAGAACGACCGCGTCGTCCACGACATCCGAATAACCCCACCCCTGGAGCGTGTCGCGGACAAAGGCACGGGCGGTCGCGACGGACCGCCCTACCGGATCGAAGGTGGCAGCCGCACGCGCGGTGATCACAGCACTCCCCATTGGTGTTTCGTCTCTCCCCAGAGTCCTGTGCCCGTTTCTTGTCGCTTCGATTCGCCTGCCAGGCTAGACGGTCGTCGGGTGCCTCGTGTGACGGAGTCCCGACTCGGTGAAGCTGCTGGGGTCCGGCGGCCACGCGCGCACCGCGGGCGCGGAGCCGGAGGGAAAGGTCTTCGTCCGGTGGAACGGTGGAATTCGTGGTCGTGGGGCACCGTCAGGCGCCGTGATGTGTTCGTGAGACTTCGATGACCATGAGGGCGGCTGTGCTACAAGGGCGGTCCCGCCCTTGTAGGCTTCAACGATTTGACGCTTGTGCCGTCACGCCTCAAGGGTTGGTTGTGGCAGTGAGCCGCAGTGAAACACTGGGCAGGCTTCCGGAGACAGCTCGGGCAGTACGGTCAACCCCTGCGGGAGGGACACGGTGGAGTCTGGCACGGCGGCGCGTGGCACGAGTACGCGCGCGAAAGGCGGACGGGCCCGCAGCAACGGGACGGTCGAGGTGGACGCGGCTGAGCTGAACAGACTGCTGACGGCCTTGGCGTCGATGCGGGACGGCAACTTCCGTAAACGCCTGACGGTCTCCGGGGACGACGTGATGGCGGAGATCGCCGCCGTCTTCAACGAGGTCGCCGACCGTAACATCCATCTCACCGGGGAGTTGGCGCGCGTACGCCGCGTGGTCGGGCGTGAGGGGAAACTCACGGAGCGGCTGGAGACCGGCGCCTGCGAGGGCTCCTGGGCCGCCGCGATCGACGCCTCGAACGCGCTGGTGGACGATCTGGCCCGGCCCGTCTCCGAGGTCGGCCGGGTGCTCACCGCGGTCGCGGAGGGCGACCTGGAGGAGCGCATGGATCTGCGCTCCCAGACGGTGGAGGGCGCGGAGCGTCCACTGAGGGGTGAATTCCTGAAGGTGGCCCGTACCGTCAACAGTCTGGTCGACCAGCTGTCGGCGTTCACGGACGAGGTGACGCGGGTAGCGCTGGAGGTCGGTACCGAGGGGAAGCTCGGGGGCCAGGCCAAGGTGCGCGGTATGTCGGGTTCCTGGAAGGACCTGACGGACTCCGTCAACACCATGGCGTACCGGCTGACCGCGCAGGTGCGGGACATCGCCCTGGTGACCACGGCGGTCGCCAAGGGCGATCTGTCGCGCAAGGTGACGGTCCATGTGGCCGGCGAGATGCTGCAGCTCAAGAACACCGTCAACACGATGGTGGACCAGCTGTCGTCGTTCTCCTCCGAGGTCACGCGGGTGGCCCGGGAGGTCGGCACCGAGGGCGAGCTGGGTGGTCAGGCGACCGTGCCGGGGGTGGCCGGGGTCTGGAAGGACCTCACCGATTCGGTGAACACGATGGCCGGGAACCTGACCAACCAGGTGCGCGGTATCGCCGAGGTGACCACGGCCGTCGCCAGCGGTGACCTGTCGCAGAAGGTCACGGTGAGCGCGCGCGGCGAGGTGGCGCAGCTCGCCGAGACGATCAACCAGATGACCGAGACGCTCCGTACCTTCGCGGACGAAGTGACCCGGGTGGCGAGCGAGGTCGGTGCCGAGGGACTGCTGGGCGGCCAGGCACAGGTGCCGGGTGCGGCGGGTACGTGGAAGGACCTGACGGACTCGGTCAACACGGTTTTCCGCAACCTGACCACCCAGGTGAGGGACATCGCGCAGGTGACGACGGCGGTCGCCAACGGTGATCTGTCCCAGAAGGTCACCGTGGACGTCGCGGGCGAGATGCTGGAGTTGAAGAACACCGTCAACACGATGGTGGGGCAGTTGAAGTCGTTCGGCTCCGAGGTGACCCGCGTCGCCCGGGAGGTCGGCGTCGAGGGCCGGCTGGGCGGCCAGGCCGAGGTGCCGGGTGCGGCGGGTACGTGGAAGGACCTCACGGACTCGGTCAACACGGCGTTCCGTAACCTCACCGGTCAGGTGAGGGACATCGCGCAGGTGACGACGGCGGTCGCCAATGGCGACCTCACCCAAAAGGTCACGGTCGACGTGGCCGGCGAGATGCTGGAGTTGAAGAACACCGTCAACACGATGGTGGCTCAGCTCTCGTCGTTCGCCGATCAGGTCACGGTAATGGCCCGCGACGTGGGCACGGAGGGCCGGCTGGGCGGCCAGGCGCGGGTGGACGGCGTCAGCGGTACGTGGAAGGAGCTGACCGATTCCGTCAACTCCATGGCAGGGAATCTGACCGATCAGGTGCGGCAGATCGCCCAGGTGACCACGGCGGTGGCGCGCGGTGACCTGTCGCAGAAGATCGACGTGGATGCCCGTGGCGAGATCCTGGAACTGAAGAACACGATCAACACGATGGTCGACCAGCTCTCCGCCTTCGCCGATCAGGTGACCAGGGTCGCGCGCGAGGTGGGCACGGACGGCCGGCTGGGCGGTCAGGCGCAGGTGCCCGGCGTGGCGGGGGTCTGGCGGGACCTGACGGACTCCGTGAACGGCATGGCGGGGAACCTGACGGCGCAGGTGCGCAACATCGCGGGTGTCGCGACGGCGGTGGCGCGCGGTGACCTGTCGCAGAAGATCGACGTGGACGCGCGCGGCGAGATCCTGGAGTTGAAGAACACCCTCAACACTATGGTGGACCAGCTCTCCAACTTCGCCGAGCAGGTGACGCGGGTCGCCCGTGAGGTGGGTACGGAAGGCATCCTGGGCGGCCAGGCCGAGGTCCAGGGTGTGTCCGGTACGTGGAAGGACCTCACGCAGTCCGTCAACTTCATGGCGAACAACCTCACTTCCCAGGTGCGCAACATCGCGGAGGTGACCACGGCGGTCGCCAAGGGCGATCTGTCGAAGAAGATCACTGTCGATGCGCGAGGCGAGATCCTCGATCTGGTGACGACGGTCAACACGATGGTCGACCAGCTGCTGAACTTCGCAGACGAGGTGACGCGTGTCGCGCGCGAGGTGGGTACGGAGGGCATCCTGGGCGGGCAGGCCCGGGTCCGGGGCGTCACCGGGATCTGGAAGGACCTCAGCGACAACGTCAACACCATGGCCAACAACCTGACCAGTCAGGTGCGGAACATCTCGCGGGTCTCGTCGGCGGTGGCCAACGGTGATCTGACCAAGAAGGTGACGGTGGAGGCGCGCGGGGAGGTCGCGGAGCTGGCCGACACCGTCAACACGATGGTGACGACCCTGTCGTCCTTCGCCGACGAGGTGACGCGCGTGGCGCGCGAGGTGGGCACCGAGGGCGAACTGGGCGGGCAGGCCCGGGTTCCCGGCGTCTCCGGCACCTGGAAGGACCTCACCGAGTCGGTGAACTCGATGGCGTCCAACCTGACGGGGCAGGTGCGCCAGATCGCCACGGTCACCACCGCCATCGCGAAGGGCGATCTCACCAAGAAGATCGACATCGACGCGCGCGGTGAGATCCAGGAGCTCAAGAACACCATCAACACCATGGTCGACCAGCTCTCCTCCTTCGCGCAGGAGGTGACCCGGGTGGCCCGTGAGGTGGGTACGGACGGTCAGCTCGGCGGTCAGGCGCGGGTCCGGGACGTCGACGGCACCTGGCGGGATCTGACGGAGTCGGTGAACGAGATGGCCGGCAATCTGACCCGCCAGGTGCGGGCGATCGCCGCCGTCGCCACCGCGGTGACCCGGGGCGATCTGAACCTCAAGATCGATGTGGACGCCGCCGGTGAGATCCAGGTTCTCCAGGACAACATCAATACGATGATCGCCAATCTGCGGGACACCACCCTCGCCAACGAGGAACAGGACTGGCTGAAGGGCAACCTCGCCCGGATCTCCGGGCTGATGCAGGGGCGCCGCGATCTCGACGACGTGGCATCGCTCATCATGAGCGAGCTGACGCCGGTCGTCTCGGCGCAGCACGGCGCGTTCTTCCTGGCGATGCAGACCGGGACGGTACCGCAGGTCGGTACGGACGTGGGCCGCGACGGTTCGTACGAGCTGTGCATGCGCGGCAGTTACGGCTACTCGGCGGGCTCGATGCCCACCGCGTTCCGTCCCGGTGAGACCCTGATCGGGACGGCGGCGGAGGAGAAGCGGACCATCCAGGTCAATGTGCCGCCGGGGTATCTGAAGATCTCGTCCGGGCTCGGGGAGGCGTCTCCGGCACATGTGATCGTGCTGCCGGTGCTCTTCGAGGGGAAGGTGCTCGGGGTGATCGAGCTGGCGTCGTTCCAGCCGTTCACGCAGATCCAGCGGGACTTCCTCAACCAGATCGCCGAGATGATCGCCACAAGCGTCAACACGATCAGCGTCAACTCGAAGACCGAGGTGCTGCTGAAGCAGTCGCAGGAGCTGACCGAGCAGCTCAGGGAGCGTTCGGCGGAGCTGGAGAACCGGCAGAAGGCCCTTCAGGAGTCCAACGCGGAACTGGAGGACAAGGCCGAGCTGCTGGCGCAGCAGAACCGCGACATCGAGGTGAAGAACACGGAGATCGAGGAGGCGCGGCAGGTGCTGGAGGAGCGGGCCGAGCAGCTCGCCGTCTCCATGCGCTACAAGTCGGAGTTCCTGGCTAACATGTCGCACGAGCTGCGTACGCCGCTCAACTCGCTGCTGATCCTCGCCAAGCTGCTCGCGGACAACGCGGAGTCGAACCTGTCGCCGAAGCAGGTGGAGTTCGCGGAGACGATCCACGGGGCGGGCTCCGACCTGCTCCAGCTGATCAACGACATTCTCGACCTGTCGAAGGTCGAGGCGGGCAAGATGGACGTGAGTCCGACCCGTATCGCGCTGGTGCAGCTCGTCGACTACGTGGAGGCGACGTTCCGGCCGCTGACGGCGGAGAAGGGGCTCGACTTCTCCGTACGGGTGTCGCCGGAGCTGCCCGCGACGCTGCACACCGATGAGCAGCGGCTGCTGCAGGTGCTGCGCAATCTGCTGTCCAACGCGGTCAAGTTCACCGACGGCGGGGCGGTGGAGCTGGTGATCAGGCCGGCGGGTGCCGATGTGCCCGACGCCATCAGGGAGCAGTTGCTGGAGGCGGGTTCGCTGCGGGAGGCGGACGGCGACCTGATCGCCTTCTCGGTGACGGACACGGGGATCGGGATCGCGTCGAGCAAGATGCGGGTGATCTTCGAGGCGTTCAAGCAGGCGGACGGTACGACCAGCCGGAAGTACGGCGGCACGGGGCTCGGGCTCTCCATCAGCCGGGAGATCGCGCGGCTGCTGGGCGGTGAGATCCACGCGGCGAGCGAGCCGGGCCGTGGCTCGACCTTCACGCTGTATCTGCCGCTCCACCCGAGTGAACTGCCGCCGCACGGCTATCCGCAGCTCACGCCCGCCGGTATGCGGCAACTGCCGCCCGTGGCGAAGACGGGAACGGCGGAGTCGCCGGGGCAGGCGGCGCCGGAGCCGCAGGCGCCGGCGGAGCGGCCCGGTCCCGCCGCCCTGTTCCGGCGTCCCCGCAAGAAGGCGGGCGGACCGGAGCGGAGTTCGGCGCACCCCCGGGGGACCGCGGGAGGGGCGTCAGGGGCCTCCGGAGGGGCGTCGGCGAGTTCCGGCGGGACCGGTGGTCCGTCGGGGCGGCCGGAGTTCTGGGGGGCGGAGGCGGCCTCCACGGACCGTCAGGAGGCGGCCGCCGAGGGCCGTGTCTTCTCCTTCGCCGGTGAGAAGGTGCTCATCGTCGACGACGACATCCGTAATGTGTTCGCGCTGACGAGCGTGCTGGAGCAGCACGGTCTGTCGGTGCTGTACGCGGAGAACGGCCGTGAGGGCATCGAGGTGCTGGAACAGCACGACGATGTGACGGTCGTTCTGATGGACATCATGATGCCGGAGATGGACGGGTACGCGACGACGACGGCGATCCGCAGGATGCCGCAGTTCGCCGGGCTGCCCATCATCGCCCTTACCGCGAAGGCCATGAAGGGCGACCGGGAGAAGGCCATCGACTCGGGTGCTTCCGACTATGTCACCAAGCCGGTCGATCCTGATCACTTGCTGTCCGTGATGGAGCGGTGGATGCGCGAGGAGTGAACGATGGGCGAGTGAATCAGCACGTTGTGCTGACCGGCTGTGTCCAGAGGCGTGTGAGCCGCTGGTATTCGGGGAACCTTCTGGTCTTCCGTCGCGTTTCCGCTTCGAGCGCAGTGACATCACGGTGACAGGGTGTGGCGACAGGCGGGGTGCGGCTACCATGACCGGCACAAGGACGGACGGCGTAAGGGAGTCGTCCCCTGGAACGGCGCCCGGCGTAACTCCCGGGTCCGTGAACAGGGGGCGCCCCATGCCGGGGCGAGGAGGGCGGGCTGCCATGGTGCAGAAGGCCAAGATCCTCCTGGTCGATGACCGGCCGGAGAATCTGCTGGCGTTGGAGGCCATTCTCTCCGCGCTCGATCAGACGCTGGTGCGGGCATCGTCAGGGGAGGAAGCGCTCAAAGCGCTGCTGACGGACGACTTCGCGGTCATTCTGCTGGATGTCCAGATGCCGGGGATGGATGGATTCGAAACAGCCGCCCACATCAAACGGCGCGAGCGGACCCGCGACATCCCGATCATCTTTCTGACGGCCATCAACCATGGCCCGCACCACACCTTCCGCGGGTACGCGGCGGGCGCGGTGGACTACATCTCGAAGCCGTTCGACCCCTGGGTGCTCCGCGCCAAGGTCTCCGTCTTCGTCGAGCTGTACATGAAGAACTGTCAGCTCAAGGAGCAGGCCGAGCTGCTCAGGCTGCAGCTCGCCGGGGCGGGCGAGGCGCGGGAGCCGACCGGGCTGCTGGCCGAACTCTCCGCGCGCCTCGCGGCAGTTGAGGAGCAGGCGGAGGCCCTCTCCAAACAGCTCGACGACGACGCCGCCGACGCCTCGGCGGTGGCGACCGCCGCGCACCTGGAGCGCAAACTCACCGGACTGCGGCGTGCCCTTGACGCGCTGGAGCCGGGCACGGGGAGCGGACCGGCCGCGCTCCCGTCCCAGAACTGACGGCACCAGAGGCACGCGAAGACGCAGTTCCGTACGGAAGGCACGGTTCCGGTCGGTACGTCCCGAGTGTGACGGGGAAACGTTCCGACCGCTGAAGCCGGGTCATTTTCCTGTGGAGTTGTGGGCGACACGAACGGGTGAAGCGGTAGGCACACGTGTCCCCGGCCGTTCACACCGGTAACCTCACCACCATGGCCTCACGTACGTCCGGCAATGGTTCCCAGGGCACGGCGGGCGCCGCGAAGCCGCGGGCCGGCCGTACGACCGGTGCCGCGAAAGCGGCGCCCGCCAAGAAGACGGCGGCGAAGAAGACCGCCCCCGCGAAGAAGGCACCGGCCAAGAAGGCCCCCGCCAAGAAGGCGGCGGCCAAGCCGGCGCCGAAACCCGCCCCCAACCCCACCGGGGGCGTGCTCTGGGTCGTACGCACCGTCTGGCTCGGCGCGGCACACGGTGTCGGAGCGATGTTCCGCGGCATAGGACGCGGCGCGAAGGGACTCGACCCCGCGCACCGCAAGGACGGCGTCGCCCTGCTCCTGCTCGGCCTGGCGCTGGTCGTCGCCGCGGGCACCTGGTCCAACCTGCACGGCCCGGTCGGCGACCTGGTCGAGATGCTGATCACCGGCGCCTTCGGCCGGCTCGATCTCCTCGTACCGATACTGATCGGCGCCATCGCCGTCCGGCTGATCCTCTACCCCGAGAAGCCCGAGGCCAACGGCCGGATCGTCATCGGCCTCTCCGCCCTCGTCATCGGGGTCCTCGGACTCGTCCACATCGCCTGCGGCTCCCCGGCGCGCAGTGACGGCACGGAGGCGATGCAGGACGCGGGCGGCCTGATCGGCTGGGGCGCCGCCACTCCGCTGATCTTCACCACGGGCGAGGTGCTGGCCGTACCGCTGCTCCTGTTGGTCACCGTTTTCGGGCTGCTGGTCGTCACCGCCACCCCGGTCAACGCGATCCCGCAGCGGCTGCGGCAGCTCGGCGTCAGACTGGGCATCGTCGAACCGCCCTACGAGGCGGAGCCCTTCGGCGACGAGTACGACGAGTACCCCGGCGACGACGAACGGTACGACGAGCAGTGGCGCCAGGCCCTGCCCGCGGGCGGGCGGCGGCGCTCCCCGGGGCGCCGGGGAGCGGCGGCGGCGCCCGACCCCGACCAGGCCGAGGCCGACGCGCTCGCCAAGCGGCGCCGGCCGCGCCGCCCCTCCGCCCAGCCGGCGATGGACCGCGAGATGGACGCCGTGGACGTGGCGGCCGCCGCGGCGGCCGCGCTGGACGGTGCCGTGCTCAACGGGATGCCGCCCTCGCCGATCGTCGCGGACCTCACGCAGGGCGTCTCCGTGGACCGTAAGCGGGGCACCGGCGGGCGCGCCGGGGAGCGTACGGACGCCGTGGCCGAGGGCCCCGTGTCCGTGCCGCCGGCGCGCGAGCCCGGGCGGCGGACACCGGGCGTCGCGGCCGTGGCCGATCTGACCAAGCCCACGCCCGAACTGGACAGGCCGCTGCCGCCGCGGGCCGAACAGCTTCAGCTCCGCGGCGACATCACCTACGCGCTGCCGTCGCTGGACCTGCTGGAGCGCGGCGGCCCCGGCAAGACCCGCAGCGCCGCAAACGACGCCGTCGTCGCCTCGCTCAGCAACGTCTTCCAGGAGTTCAAGGTCGACGCAGCCGTCACCGGATTCACCCGGGGCCCGACGGTCACGCGGTACGAGGTGGAGCTGGGTCCGGCCGTGAAGGTCGAGCGGATCACCGCGCTCACCAAGAACATCGCGTACGCCGTGGCCAGCCCCGATGTACGGATCATCTCGCCGATCCCCGGCAAGTCCGCCGTCGGCATCGAGATCCCGAACACCGACCGCGAGATGGTCAACCTCGGCGACGTACTGCGCCTCGCCGCCGCGGCGGAGGACGACCACCCGATGCTCGTCGCGCTCGGCAAGGACGTCGAGGGCGGTTACGAGATGGCCAACCTCGCGAAGATGCCCCACCTGCTCGTCGCGGGCGCCACCGGCTCCGGCAAGTCGTCCTGCATCAACTGCCTGATCACCTCGTTGATGGTGCGGGCGACCCCGGAGGACGTCCGGATGGTCCTCGTCGACCCCAAGCGGGTCGAGCTGACCGCGTACGAGGGCATTCCGCACCTGATCACCCCGATCATCACCAACCCCAAGCGGGCCGCCGAGGCGCTCCAGTGGGTCGTGCGCGAGATGGACCTGCGCTACGACGACCTCGCCGCCTACGGCTACCGGCACATCGACGACTTCAACAAGGCCGTGCGCGAGGGCAAGGTCACGAGTCCGGAAGGCAGCGAGCGCGAGCTGTCGCCGTATCCGTACCTGCTGGTCATCGTGGACGAGCTGGCGGACCTGATGATGGTCGCGCCGCGTGACGTCGAGGACGCCATCGTCCGGATCACCCAGCTCGCCCGTGCCGCCGGCATCCACCTCGTGCTCGCCACCCAGCGGCCCTCGGTCGACGTCGTCACCGGGCTGATCAAGGCGAACGTGCCGTCGCGGCTCGCCTTCGCGACCTCCTCCCTCGCGGACAGCCGGGTCATCCTCGACCAGCCGGGCGCGGAGAAGCTGATCGGCAAGGGCGACGGCCTCTTCCTCCCCATGGGGGCGAACAAACCGACCCGTATGCAGGGCGCCTTCGTCACCGAGGAGGAGATCCAGGCCGTCGTCCAGCACTGCAAGGACCAGATGGCCCCCGTCTTCCGGGACGACGTCGTCGTCGGCACGCAGAAGAAGAAGGACATCGACGAGGACATCGGTGACGATCTCGACCTGCTCTGCCAGGCGGTCGAACTGGTCGTCTCCACCCAGTTCGGCTCGACCTCGATGCTCCAGCGCAAGCTGCGCGTCGGCTTCGCCAAGGCCGGCCGGCTCATGGACCTGATGGAGTCGCGGAACATCGTCGGACCGAGCGAGGGATCCAAGGCGCGCGACGTCCTGGTCAAGGCGGAGGAAGTGGACGGGGTGCTCGCCGTCATCCGCGGGGAGTCCGCCCCGTAGGGGCCCGCCCGGGCGTTGCGGCACGGAGGGGAGGCTGTGCCTTCGGGGCGGGTCCGCGCGGGCGTCTCATTCCGGCCGATTCCGGTGTGATGGCCTCATCGGTTCGCCCGGATGGGCGGGGAGTCACCCGGACGCACCCGCGGGCGCCGTGATTTCAATCTGATTTCGGGGGAACTCGAAGGGCAACCGTTTCCCTTGGGCGGGCGTCAAGTTGGGGAGGGGAAAGGCATGATGTTCCTCTCGCGCGCCGTCCGGCCCTTCTGATGGCGTACAAAGTGCATCCGCCCGGTTGCCCCACCCTTTCGTACCACCCCTAGACTGAGTGTCCAGCAGGTGGCTACACGCTCGAAAGGCGCCCCCGTGTCCATCGGCAACTCTTCCGACGGCAAGTCCCCCGACGCCAACGCCCCCGACGACCGCGTCCCCGATCCTGGTGCCCCCGACGGCAACTCCCCTGAGGACGAACGGCCTTCGATCGGCCGGACGCTCCAGCAGGCCCGTATCGCCGCGCACCGCACGGTGGAGGAGCTGAGCGGCTCCACCCGAGTGCGCGTCCCCATCGTGCACGCGATCGAGGAGGACGACTTCTCACGCTGCGGTGGCGATGTGTACGCCCGTGGCCACATCCGGATGCTCGCGCGCGAGGTCGGACTCGACCCCCAGCCCCTCATCGAGCAATTCGACACCGAGCGCGGCGGACGCCCCGCGCCCACGCCCGCGGCGCCGATGTTCGAGGCGGAGCGGATCCGGCCGGAGCGCCGCCGCCCCAACTGGACCGCCGCCATGGTCGCCGCGATCGTCGCGGTGGTCGGTTTCGTCGGCTTCACGGTGTTGAACGGTGCGGACAAGGGCTCGAAGACCAATGAGGTCGCCGAGGGCCCGACGCCCGACAGCGGCACCAAGCCTTCTCCCACCAAGAAGACCGAGACCAGGCCGGAGCCCTCCGAGAGCGCCATCGCCGCCGCCCCCCGGGACAAGGTGACGGTGAAACTGTCGGCCATAGACGACAAGAGCTGGATCTCCGCCAAGGCGCACAACGGCAAACTCCTTTTCGACGGAATCCTTCTCAAGGGTGATTCCAAGACCTTCCAGGACGACGAGCAGATCGACCTGATCCTCGGCAACGCCGGGGCGATCGAGCTCTTCGTGAACGGCAAGAAGGTCGCCGACGAGTTCGAGCCCGGCCAGGTCGAGCGGCTCTCGTACACGCAGGGTGACCCCGAGGTCGGCTGACCAACCCTGCACGGCAGGGGCGGGGCCGGGACAAAGTACTCTTGGGCCCATGCCAGAACGCCGTACCGTCGCCCTTGTCACGCTTGGCTGCGCCCGTAACGAGGTGGACTCGGAGGAGCTCGCAGGCCGCTTGGCGGCGGATGGCTGGGAGCTCGTCCAGGACGCCTCAGGGGCGGATGTCGCCGTCGTCAACACCTGTGGATTCGTCGAAGCCGCCAAGAAGGACTCCGTCGACGCCCTGCTGGAAGCCAATGATCTCAAGGATCAGGGCAGAACCCAGGCCGTCGTCGCCGTCGGCTGTATGGCCGAGCGGTACGGCAAGGAGCTCGCCGAGGCCCTGCCCGAGGCGGACGGAGTCCTCGGCTTCGACGACTACGCCGACATCTCGGACCGCCTCCAGACCATCCTCAGCGGCGGCGTCCACGCCTCCCACACCCCCCGCGACCGCCGGAAGCTGCTGCCGCTCAGCCCCGTCGAGCGGCAGGGCGTCGAGGTCGCGCTCCCCGGTCACGCACAGGACCGCGAGGAGATCGCGCCGGCCCCCGCGGACCTGCCCGAGGGCGTCGCACCGGCCTCCGGGCCGCGGGCGCCCCTGCGCAGACGTCTCGACACCAGCCCCGTCGCCTCCGTGAAGCTCGCCTCCGGCTGCGACCGCCGCTGCTCCTTCTGCGCCATCCCGTCGTTCCGCGGCTCCTTCATCTCGCGCCGTCCCTCCGACGTGCTCGGCGAGACGCGCTGGCTGGCCGAGCAGGGCGTCAAGGAGGTCATGCTCGTCTCCGAGAACAACACGTCGTACGGCAAGGACCTCGGCGACATCCGGCTGCTGGAGACCCTGTTGCCGGAGCTGGCGGCGGTGGACGGCATCGAACGGGTACGGGTCAGCTACCTCCAGCCCGCCGAGATGCGGCCGGGCCTGATCGACGTCCTGACCTCGACGCCCAAGGTCGCCCCCTACTTCGACCTGTCCTTCCAGCACTCCGCGCCCGGTGTGCTGCGCGCGATGCGCCGCTTCGGGGACACCGACCGCTTCCTGGAGCTGCTGGAGACCATCCGCGGCAAGGCGCTGCAGGCCGGGGTGCGCTCCAACTTCATCGTCGGGTTCCCCGGGGAGAGCGAGGCCGACTTCGCCGAGCTGGAACGCTTCCTCAACGGGGCGCGCCTCGACGCCATCGGTGTCTTCGGCTACTCGGACGAGGACGGCACGGAGGCCGCCACGTACGAGAACAAGCTGGACGAGGACGTCGTCGCCGAGCGGCTGGCACACCTCTCCCGGCTGGCCGAGGAGCTGACCGCCCAGCGGGCCGAGGAGCGGCTCGGCGAGAGCCTCCAGGTGCTCGTCGAATCGGTCGACGCGACGGGCGACGGCGACGAGCCGGCCGTCGGCCGCGCGGCCCACCAGGCGCCGGAGACGGATGGCCAGGTGATCTTCACCTCGGGCGAGGGGCTGCGCCCCGGCCGTATGGTCGAGGCGAAGGTGGTCGGGACCGAAGGTGTGGACCTGGTCGCCGAGTGCTACGAGCTTCCCGGGGGCGGCTCCCGGATCCCGGGTGAGGAGGCGGCCAGATGACCGGAGTCCCGGCGTCCGCGGCGGGCGGTACCGGCGCGAAGCCGGCGCCCGGCGCCAAGCTGGCGGCGGTGGTGGTCAATCAGGCCAGTCTGTGGAACATCGCCAATATCCTCACCATGGTGCGGCTGGTGCTCGTGCCCGCTTTCGTGTACCTGCTGCTCCAGGACGGCGGGTACGACCCCGTCTGGCGCGCGTGGGCGTTTGCCGCCTTCGCCGTGGCGATGATCACGGACATCTTCGACGGCCACCTGGCCCGTACGTACAACCTGGTCACCGACTTCGGGAAGATCGCCGACCCCATCGCGGACAAGGCGATCATGGGCGCCGCGCTGCTCTGTCTCTCCGCGCTGGGGGATCTGCCGTGGTGGGTGACGGGCATCATCCTCTTCCGGGAGCTGGGTATCACGCTGATGCGGTTCTGGGTGATCAGGCACGGGGTGATCCCGGCCAGCCGCGGCGGCAAGATGAAGACGCTGGCGCAGGGGGTGGCCGTGGGGATGTACGTCCTCGCGCTGACCGGGCCGCTGGCCACGCTGCGGTTCTGGGTGATGACGGTGGCGGTGCTGCTGACGGTGCTCACGGGGCTCGACTACGTACGGCAGGCGGTCGTACTGCGCCGCCAGGGACTGGCGGCGGAGCGCGCCGAGGCGGAGTCCGCTCGGTGAGCGAAGCGGGGGCCGGGGCGGGGAGTGGTCCGGTGACCGGGACCGCGGCCCGTGCCGCGCGGGTGCTGGAGCTGCTGGTCGCCGGCGGCGGGACGCTGGCCGTGGCGGAGTCCCTGACCGGCGGTCTGGTGGCCGCGGAGCTGACCGGGGTCCCCGGGGCCTCCCGGGCCTTCCGCGGGGCCCTGACGGCCTACGCGACGGATCTCAAGCGGGACGTCCTGGGCGTGGACGCCGCCCTTCTCGACGAGCGGGGCGCCGTGGACCCCGAGGTCGCGCGCCAGATGGCGGCCGGGGTACGGCGGGTCCTGGGCGCCGACTGGGGCGTCGCGACCACCGGGGTGGCGGGCCCGGACCCGCAGGACGGGCAGCCGGTCGGCACGGTGTATGTGGCGGTCGCGGGACCGGAAGGTGTGGGGAAAGTGACCGCGCTGCGGTTGAACGGCGACCGGGCGGACATCCGTAAAGAGAGTGTACGGAGCGTACTGGGACTGCTCCTCGGCGAACTCTCCGGGAACGGGCGGGCACAGGATACGGAAGAGAACGGGGGGATTTGATGTTTACAGCCCTGAGTGAACACGACATCGCTCCCCGCACGGCCGCCGCGCGAGGCGGTACGGTGGGGCGTGAAGGATGCGGCTACGCGGTCCGAGGAGGGAGCCACCGATGATTCTGCTCCGTCGCCTGCTGGGTGACGTGCTGCGTCGGCAGCGCCAGCGCCAGGGCCGTACTCTGCGCGAAGTCTCCTCGTCCGCCCGAGTCTCGCTCGGCTATCTTTCCGAGGTTGAGCGGGGGCAGAAGGAGGCTTCCTCCGAGCTGCTCTCCGCGATCTGCGACGCGCTGGACGTACGGATGTCCGAGCTCATGCGTGAAGTGAGCGACGAACTGTCGTTGGCGGAGCTGGCCGCGTCGGCGGCGGCGAGCGAGCCGGTGCCCGCAGCAGTACGACCCATGCTCAATTCCGTCTCCGTCACGTCGGTGGCCGGTGTGCCGACGGAGCGGGTGACGATCAAGGCACCCGCGGAGGTGGCGGACGTCGTCGCCGCCTGAGGGTGCGGCTTTGAGGCTGTGACCGGGCCCCGGTCGGTAGCGATACCGGCCGGGGCTTCGGTGTGTCCGGTGTGCCCTGCGGGGGAGAGGCTCCGATCCGGTGAGGGCCCGGGGCCTGTGATGTGGGGATCTCTCCGGCTCGAATGACCGTTTTGTCGCACCTGTGTCATGGTGGACACGGAGCCGGACAGGGCTGGTGAGGCCGGTCGGGCCGGTGGAATCGACGGAACACTGGAGGGCCCGTATGTCTGTCGTGAAAAGTTCCCTGCCCGAGGAGGACCTGAAGCTGGTCGGCGAGGCGCTGCAGGGCGCGCTCGTGGATCTGGTGGATCTCTCGCTGGTCGCGAAGCAGGTGCACTGGAACATCGTCGGGCCGCGCTTCCGCTCCGTCCATCTCCAGCTCGACGAAGTCGTGACCACGGCGCGGCAGCATTCGGACACGGTCGCCGAACGCGCCTCCGCGATCGGTGTGACCCCGGACGGACGGGCCGCGACGGTGGCGGGGACCAGCGCGATCGGCCCGGTTCCCAACGGCTGGATCAAGGACGGGGACGCGGTGCGGACCCTCGTGGACGCGCTCGGCGCGGTGGTCACGCGGATGCGTGAGCGCGTCCAGGTGACGGACAAGCCGGATCCGGTGACGCAGGACATTCTGATCCAGGTCACGGCCGATCTTGAGAAGCACGCCTGGATGTTCCAGGCGGAGAGCGCGTAAGGCGCGGCGCACGCCGCGCGTGTGCCACCGATGCGCCGTGCCACCGATGCGCCCGGGCCGGTGGATCGTCAGGGACCGGCGGGTTGCCAGGGACCGGCCGGAGCCTCAGGGAGTGGGGCCCGACTGGCAGCGGGGGCACCAGTAGGCGGGACGCCCGTCCTGGTCGGCCGTACGGATCGGGGTGGCGCAGCGGCGGCAGGGCCGGTGGGCGCGGCCGTACACGGACAGCTCCCTGCGGTGGCCCGGGCGCTCCCGGTTGGCTTCGAGCAGTTTCTTGGCCGCCGCTACCAGCCGCTCGGGCGAGGGGAGTTCCCCCACCGGGAGCCACGGTGTCGCGCGCACGAGGAAGCAGGTCTCGGACTTGAAGATATTGCCCACCCCGGCGAGATTGCGCTGATCGAGCAGGGCTTCTCCGACGGGGCGGGCGGGGTCGGCGAGCAGACGCCGCAGGGCGACGGCGGGGTCCCAGTCGGGGCCGAGCAGATCGGGTCCCAGATGGCCGACCACCCGTTCCTCGTCGCGGGTACGGAGGAGTTCCAGGACGGGCAGCCGGTACCCGACGGCGGTCTGTCCGGCGGTGCCGAGGATCGCCCGTATCTGATGCGCGGCGCCGCCGCGCCAGCGCTCGCCCGGGGCGTAGACCTGCCATGCGCCGTCCATCCGCAGATGCGAGTGGAGGGTGAGCCCGCCCTCGATCCGGGTGAGCAAGTGCTTTCCGCGCGGGGTGACGTCGAGGACGGTCCTGCCGGTGAGATCGGCGGTCGCGTATCGGGGGACCCGCAGGTCGGAGCGGGTCAGCAGGTGTCCGGCCAGGGCTCTGTGCAGGCGCTGGGCGGTCTGCAGGACGGTGTCTCCTTCGGGCATGTCTCCCATGATGTGCTTGGGTGTGGGTGTGGGCCGGGTGGTGGTCAGGCGCGCAGGCGCAGGCCCCTGGGGGTGGCGTGGAAGCCCACTGACTCCAGGGTCCGGCCCAGAGGTGAGGTGAGCGCGGGTGTGCCGTTGGCCCGCTCGACCGTGACCGTACCGAGCGTGCCCGCGCGGGCGGCGTCCGCGAGCGCCCCCGCGGCGGCCGGCAGCGCGGGGTCCGCCGGGTCCGTGGCCCAGGCCAGCAGGGTCTTTCCGCCGCGCTCCAGGTAGAGGGTCAGCTCGCCGTCGACCAGGACGACCAGGGAGCCGGCCTTGCGCCCCGGTTTGTGGCCCGCGCCCTCCGGTGACTCCGGCCAGGGCAGCGCGGCCCCGTAGGCGTTGGCGGGATCGGCCGCCGCGAGGACGACGGCGCGCGGCGCGGGCTGCCCGGCGGCGCGGTCGCGGGCCGTCGCCGCGGCCCGCAGCCGGTCGACCGCCCCGTCCATCGCGAACTGGGCGGCGCCCAGGCCCTCCACGACATAGCCGCGCCGGGCCTGGCCGCTGTCCTCGAAGGCCGACAGCACGCGGTACGTGGCGGAGAAGCCGCCCGCCACGCCCTCGGCCGCGACCGCGCCCCGGGTCACCACGCCGTGACGGTCGAGGAGGGTGCGGGCCAGCGCGTGGGCGCGGTGAGTCGGGTCGGGTTCCTGGGCGGGCAGGAGCGACCAGCGCCCGCTCACGGTCGGCGGGCCCGTACGGGAGGCGGGTCTGGCGGCGGCCGTCAGGGTGCCGTACCGCCCCCGGGGCACCGGGCGTCGGGCGCGGTGGGCCGTGGAGCCCGCCGTACGGCCGGAGCCGAGCAGCGAGCGCAGCGGGGCCAGGGTGTCGTTGGTGAGCCGCCCGGACCAGGCCAGGTCCCAGAGGGCGTCGGCCAGTTGGGGGTCGGTCGCCTCGGGGTGGGTGGTCGCGCGCACCTGGTCGGCGATCTGCCGGAAGAAGAGCCCGTAACCGCCGGAGAGGGTGGTCAGCACCGAGGCGTGCAGGGCTGTCTGCTCCAGCGGGTGCGGGGCGGGGAGCAGCAGCGGCGCGGCGTCGGCGAGATAGAGCGAGACCCAGCCGTCCTTGCCGGGCAGGGCGCCGGCGCCGGCCCACAGGACCTCGCCCGTGGTGGTCAGCTCGTCCAGCAGCGCCGGGGTGTAGCCGGCGACCCGGGACGGCAGGATCAGCTTCTCCAGCGCGGAGGCGGGGACGGGGGCGCCCTGCAACTGCTCGACGGCGCGGGCGAGTCCGTCGATGCCGCGCAGGCTGTCGCCGCTCAGGTGCTGCCATTGGGGGAGGAACGTGGCGAGCGCGGCGGGTGCGACCGGCTCCAGCTCCTGGCGCAGCGCGGCCAGCGAGCGGCGGCGCAGCCGGCGGAGCACCGTGGCGTCGCACCACTCCTGGCCGATGCCGGACGGGTGGAACTCGCCCTGGACGACCCGGGCGCTCGCGGCGAGCCGCTGGAGCGCGCCGTCCGTGACCGCCGTCCCCAGACCGAAGCGCTCGGCCGCCGAGGACGAGGTGAACGGGCCGTGCGTACGGGCGTGGCGGGCGAGCAGGTCGCCCAGCGGATCCTTGACCGGTTCGGTGAACGCCTCCGGCACCCCGACCGGCAGCGCCGTGCCGAGGGCGTCCCGCAGCCGGCCGGCGTCCTCGACCGCCGCCCAGTGGTCCGCCCCGGCGATACGGACCGTGATGGCGCGGCGCGCGGCGGCCAGCTCCTCCGCCCAGGACGGCCGCGCGCCGCGCTCGGCCAGCTCGTCGTCGGTGAGCGGGCCGAGGACCCGCAGCAGGTCGGCGACGCCCTCGGCGTCCTTGACGCGCCGGTCCTCCGTCAGCCACTGAAGCTCCCGCTCCAGTTCCGTGAGGACCTCCGGGTCGAGCAGCTCCCGCAGCTCGGCCTGGCCCAGCAACTCGGCGAGCAGCCGCGAGTCCAGCGACAGGGCGGCGGCGCGCCGCTCGGCGAGGGGCGAGTCGCCCTCGTACAGGAACTGCGCGACGTAACCGAAGAGCAGCGACCGGGCGAAGGGCGAGGGCTCGGGGGTGGTCACCTCGACGAGCCGGACCCTGCGGGATTCGAGGTCACCCATGAGCTCGGTGAGGCCGGGGACGTCGAAGACGTCCTGAAGGCACTCGCGCACCGCCTCCAGCACGATGGGGAACGAACCGAACTCGCTCGCGACCTGGAGCAGTTGCGCGGCGCGCTGCCGCTGCTGCCACAGAGGCGTGCGCCTGCCGGGGCTGCGGCGCGGCAGCAGCAGCGCCCGCGCGGCGCACTCCCGGAACCGGGAGGCGAACAGGGCGGAGCCGCCGACCTGTTCGGTCACGATCCCGCGGATCTCGCCCGGGGCGAAGGCGACGTCCGCGGCGCCCAGCGGGGCCTGCTCGCCGTCGAAGGCGGTGCCGAGGCGGTCCCGATCGTCACCGTTTTCGACGTCCAGGAGGTCCAGGCCCATCAGATCGGCGTCCGGCAGCCGCAGCACGATGCCGTCGTCGGCGTGCATGACCTGCGCGTCCATGCCGTACCGCTCGGAGAGCCGGGCCCCGAGCGCCAGCGCCCACGGGGCGTGCACCTGCGCGCCGAAGGGGGAGTGGATCACCACCCGCCAGTCGCCGAGCTCGTCACGGAACCGCTCGACCAGGATCGTCCGGTCGTCGGGGACATGTCCGCAGGCGCGGCGCTGCTCGTCCAGGTACGAGAGGAGATTGCCGGCCGCCCAGTCGTCCAGGCCCGCCGTCATCAGGCGCAGCCGCGCGTCCTCCTCCGGGAGCGAGCCGACCTCCCGCAGGAAGGCGCCCACCGCGCGGCCCAGCTCCAGCGGGCGGCCGAGCTGGTCGCCCTTCCAGAAGGGCAGCCGTCCCGGGGCGCCGGGGGCCGGGGTGACCAGGACGCGGTCACGGGTGATGTCCTCGATCCGCCATGAGGTCGTCCCCAGGGTGAAGACATCGCCCACCCGGGACTCGTACACCATCTCCTCGTCCAGCTCACCGACCCGCCCGCCGCCCTTCTTCGGGTCCGCCCCGGCGAGGAAGACCCCGAAGAGGCCGCGGTCGGGGATCGTGCCACCCGAGGTGACGGCGAGGCGCTGCGCGCCCGGGCGGCCCGTGACCGTACCCGCGACGCGGTCCCACACCACGCGGGGCCGCAGCTCCGCGAAGGCGTCGGAGGGGTAGCGACCGGCGAGCATGTCCAGCACGGCGTGGAACGCGGAATCGGGCAGGGCGGCGAACGGCGCGGCCCTGCGGACCACGGCGAGCAGATCGTCCACCTGCCGGGTGTCCAGCGCGACCATGGCGACGAGCTGCTGCGCCAGCACGTCCAGCGGATTGGCGGGCACGCGCAGCGCCTCGATGGATCCGCCGCGCATCCGCTCCGTGACCACGGCGGCCTGCACCAGATCCCCGCGGTACTTCGGGAAGACGACGCCGGTGGAGACCGCGCCCACCTGATGGCCGGCCCGGCCCACCCGCTGGAGGCCGGAGGCGACCGAGGGCGGCGACTCGACCTGGACGACCAGGTCCACCGCTCCCATGTCGATCCCCAGCTCCAGGCTGGAGGTGGCCACGACGGCGGGCAGCCGGCCCGCCTTGAGGTCCTCCTCGACCTGGGAGCGCTGCTCCTTGGAGACCGAGCCGTGGTGCGCCCGGGCCAGCAGAGGGGGAGCGCCCTTCGCCGCGCCCGACTGGGCCATCACCTCGGCCGGGGCGTGCTCCTCGGGCATCGTCCGCCCCGTCGCACGCTCGTACGCGATCTCGTTGAGCCGGTTGCACAGCCGCTCGGCCAGCCGCCGGGAGTTGGCGAACACGATCGTGGAGCGGTGGGCCTGGACGAGATCGGCGATCCGCTCCTCCACATGCGGCCAGATCGACGGCTTCTCCCCGCTGTCCGTCTCCGACGCGGGGGAGCCGCCCAGCTCACCCAGGTCCTCGACCGGGACGACGACGGAGAGGTCGAACTCCTTGCCGGAGGGCGGCTGGACGATCTCCACCCTGCGCTGCGGCGACAGGTAGCGGGCCACTTCCTCCACCGGGCGGACCGTCGCGGACAGACCGATGCGCCGGGCCGGGCGCGGCAGCAGCTCGTCGAGCCGCTCCAGGGAGAGGGCGAGATGGGCGCCGCGCTTCGTCCCCGCCACGGCGTGCACCTCGTCCAGGATCACCGTCTCGACACCGGCGAGCGCGTCGCGCGCGGAGGACGTGAGCATCAGGAACAGCGACTCGGGGGTGGTGATCAGGATGTCCGGCGGCCGCGTCGCCATCGACCGGCGGTCGGCGGGCGGGGTGTCGCCCGAGCGGATACCGACCCGCACCTGCGGCTCGGGCAGCCCACGCCGTACGGACTCCTGCCGGATCCCCGTGAGCGGGCTGCGCAGATTGCGCTCCACGTCGACCGCGAGCGCCTTCAGCGGTGACACGTACAGCACCCGGCAGCGCTTCTTCGCCTCTGCGGGCGGTGGCGCCGAGGCGAGCTGGTCCAGCGCGGCGAGGAACGCGGCCAGGGTCTTGCCGGACCCGGTCGGCGCCACCACCAGCACGTCCGCGCCCTCCTGGATGGCGCGCCAGGCCCCCTCCTGTGCCGCGGTGGGCGCGGAGAAGGCCCCCGTGAACCAGCCGCGGGTCGCGGGGGAGAAGGAGTCGAGCGCGGTACCTGCCATGCCCCCCATCGTGCACCCGCCCACTGACAATCGCCCGGACCTGGGAGAACGGCCCCGGCCTCGCGGCCGCCCGCCCGCTGACCGCGGGGCGGGGGCGGGGATGGATACGAGGGAGCAGCGCCGCGGACGCGGGGGCGCACGCATGTACAAGACCTGAGGACCCCGCCCCGCGTAGCGTGCGCGACGTGACAGAACAGACAGCGTCCGCTTCCGCGGACATACCGGCCGGCATACCGGTGGACGGTCCTGGGGAAAGCACACCGCGACCCGGCCCCGAACCCGTACCCGACTCCGCCGTGGTGCGCGACGCACTCGGCGTCGGCATCGCCGTCGGGCTCTCGGGCTTCGCCTTCGGCGTCACCTCGGCGGGCGCCGGGCTCACCGTGGCGCAGAGCTGCGCGCTCAGCCTGCTGGTCTTCACCGGCGCCTCGCAGTTCGCGCTCGTCGGCGCCCTCGCGGCCGGCGGGAACCCGCTCACCGCCGCGGCGGGCGCGTTCTTCCTGGGAGTACGGAACGCCTTCTACGGCCTCAGGCTCTCCCGGTTGCTGCGGCTGCCGGGCCCCGTACGCCCGTTCGCCGCGCAGTGGGTGATCGACGAGACGACCGCCGTCACCCTCGCTCAGCCGACCCGGCGCGCCGCCAGGATCGGCTTCACGGTGACCGGGCTCACGCTCTACGTGCTGTGGAACCTGACCACTCTGGCCGGGGCGCTGGGCGCGGAGGCCCTCGGCGACACCGACGCCTGGGGGCTCGACGCCGCGGGCCCCGCCGTCTTCCTCGCGCTGCTCGCGCCGATGCTCCGCACCACCACGGAGCGGGCAACTGCCGGCCTCGCCGTCGTGCTGGGGCTGGGGCTGCTGCCGGTGCTGCCCGGCGGGGTGCCGGTACTCGTCGCGGCGCTCGCCGCACCGGCCGTGCTCTGGTTCCAGGGCCGTCGGCTCGGCGCCCGCCGGAATTCCGATGGACCGGAGGGCTCAGCAGGCGCGAAGGGCACAGATCCCGTGAAGGGCTCAGGAGGCGCGAAGGGGACAGGTCCCGTGAAGGGCTCAGGACGCACGAGGGGAACGGACCGTTGACCGTCTGGATCGCGATCGGCGCGACCGCCGTCGGCTGCTACCTCGTCAAGCTGCTGGGACTGCTCGTTCCCGCCGGTGCGCTGGAGCGCCCGCTCGTCCAGCGGCTGTCCGCCCTCCTCCCCGTCGCCCTGCTCGCCGCGCTCACCGCGCAGCAGACCTTCAGTGCGAACGGCGCGCTCGTCCTGGACGCCCGGGGCGCGGGGATCGCCGCGGCGGCCCTCGCGCTGGTGCTGCGCGCCCCGTTCCTGGTGGTCGTCGGCGCCGCGGTGGTGGTCACGGCGCTCGTACGGGCGGTGGCCGGCTGACTGTTCCGGCCTCGGGCCGGACCGCACTCCCCGGGGCGGGATACTGGAGGCATGCGGCTGACGATTTTCTGGGAGCGTATGGCGGACCACTTCGGTGCCGCCTACGCCGATTCCTTCGCCCGTGATCATGTGATGGCCGAACTGGGCGGCCGTACGGTGCACGAAGCGCTCGAAGCGGGCTGGGAGACCAAGGACGTCTGGCGCGCCGTCTGCGACGCCATGGGCGTACCGACCGAGAAGCGCTGACGCGCCGTCCGGCGGAACGGACCGCGATCCGGCACCGGGATTAGGCTCCGGGGACCGGTCCGTGACCCGTAGAGGACTCTCGTACAGGCCCCCTACCGGACCCTGCCGAAGTCCGGACCGCGGGGCCGGATGTCACAGCCGTAGTCCAGACTTACTCCGTGGCCCCGAACGACAACACCGCATCGGACGCAGAACCGCCGATCCCTCCGCCGGCCTCCCCGCCGGAGACCCCGCACGCCGCGTCCCCCGGGACGCCCGCGGGGGCCCTTCCGCGCCCGGACGCCGGGGGTGGGCGCGCCGACCGTATGCCCCGTTGGCTGCCGCGTGCCATGGTCCTCGCGCTGGGCCTCGTCGCCTGCTTCCAACTCGGCAACTGGGCGTTCCATCAGCTCATCGGACTGCTGATCAATGTGCTGATCGCCTTTTTCTTGGCGCTGGCCGTGGAGCCGGCGGTCAGCCGCATGGCGGACCGCGGGATGCGGCGCGGACTCGCCACGTTCCTGGTCTTCTCAGGGGTGCTGATAGCGAGCGCCGGTTTCGTGGTGATGCTCGGCTCCATACTGGCGGGCCAGATCATCGACATCGTCGACTCCTTCCCCCAGTACCTCGACTCGGTGATCAACTGGGTCAACCTGACGTTCCACACCGAGCTGTCCCGGGTCGCCGTCCAGGACAGCCTGTTGCACTCCGACTGGCTCCAGAGGTACGTGCAGAACAGCGCGAGCGGTGTCCTGGACATCTCCGCCACCGTGCTGGGCGGACTGTTCAGGCTCCTGACGATCTTCCTGTTCTCCTTCTACTTCGCCGCCGACGGGCCCCGGCTGCGCCGCGCGCTCTGCTCCGTCCTGCCGCCCGCCCGGCAGGCCGAGGTGCTGCGCGCCTGGGAGATCGCGGTGGTGAAGACCGGCGGCTATCTCTACTCACGCGGACTGATGGCCCTCATATCGGGTGTCGCGCATTACATCCTGCTGGAGATCCTCGGCGTTCCGTACGCGTCGGCCCTCGCGATGTGGGTGGGACTGGTCTCCCAGTTCATCCCGACCATCGGCACCTACCTGGCCGGTGCCCTGCCCATGCTGATCGCCTTCACCGTGGACCCCTGGTACGCGCTGTGGGTCCTCGGCTTCGTCGTCATCTACCAGCAGTTCGAGAATTACATGCTCCAGCCCAAGCTCACCGCCCGGTCCGTGGACATCCACCCGGCGGTCGCCTTCGGCTCGGTCATCGCGGGTACGGCGCTGCTGGGCGCCGTCGGCGCGCTGATCGCGATACCCGCCGTCGCGACCCTGCAGGCGTTTCTCGGCGCGTACGTGAAGCGGTACGACGTGATGGACGCCCCGAGGGTGGGTGGCCGGCCGCGGCGTCCCGGCATTCCGCTGCTGGGGCAGATACGGCGGGTGCTGCGTGTGGACGGGGACGACACCGGCCGCCCGCGCGCGTAGCCGGCCGGCCTCAGTGACGTTCCAGCTCCACCTTCGGCAGGATCCGGCCGAGCGGCTTCGGCAGCCACCAGGCGGCGCCTCCCAGAAGCCGCATCACCGCGGGCACGATGAGACAGCGGATGACCACCGCGTCCAGCAGGATCGCCACCGCCATCCCGAGGCCGAACTGCTGGAGCATCCGGTCGGGGCCGAGGACGAACGCCGCGAAGACCACGATCATGATCGCCGCCGCGGCCGTGATGACCTTCCCGGTCGCCGCCAGGCCCTCACGGACCGCGGCCTGCGGATCCCTGGTGCGCTCCCACTCCTCATGGATGCGGGAGAGCAGGAACACCTCGTAGTCCATCGAGAGCCCGAAGACGATCGCGAAGATCATGACGGGGATGAACGCCTCGATCGGCCCCGGCTCCACCCCGAACCAGCCGTGCTGGAAGACCAGGGTGATCGCGCCGAGCGCCGCCCCGATGCTCACCAGATTGAGCAGCGCGGCCTTCAGGGGGATCAGTAGGGACCGGAAGACCACGAGCAGCAGCAGGGCCGAGAGGCCCACCACGATCGCGACGAACAGCGGCATCCGGGCGGACACCGTGGCCGCGAAGTCCTCCGTCGCGGCGGTGGCGCCGCCGACCAGCAACTCCGCGCCCGTCCGCCGCTCCAGCGGCGGCAGGACCTCGTCGCGCAACCGGTCGACGAGGAGCGAGGTCGCCTCGGCCTGCGGCGCGGAGTCGGGGAAGGCGATGACCGTGGTGACGGAGGCGTCCCGCGTCGGGATCGGCGCCGACGCCGCGGCGACGCCGAGGGTGCTCTCCAGTGCCTGCCGCAGCGCAGCGCCGGTCCCCGCTCCGCCGCCGTCCGCGATCACGATCAGCGGTCCGTTGAAGCCGGCCCCGAAGCCGTCCGCCAGCAGGTCGTACGCCTGCCGGCTCGTCTTCGTCTCCGCGTCGCTGCCCGCGTCCGCGAAGCCGAGGCGCAGCCCGGCCGCCGGGGCGGCCAGCGCGCCCAGTGCGGCCAGGGAGACCAGCAGCACGGCCCACGGCCGTCGCTGTACCGCGCTCGCCCAGCGTCGCCAGGCCGCCCCCTCGGGGGCCCGGGCCGCTGCCGTGCGCCGGGCGGCCTGGCGCGCGATCCGTGCCCCGAAGACGCCCAGCAGGGCGGGCAGCAGGGTCAGCGAGGCAGCCATGGTGAGCAGCACGGTCAGGGCGACGGCCAGGGCGACGCCCTGGAGCGAGCCGAGCCCGAGCACGACCAGCCCCATCAGCGCGATGATCACGGTGCAGCCCGCGAAGAAAACGGTGCGCCCCGCCGCGTCCAGCGCCGCGCGCGTGGCCTGTTCGGGTCCGGCGCCCGCGCGCAGTTCGCTCCGGTACCGGGAGAAGATCAGCAGGGCGTAGTCGATGCCCACCCCCAGCCCGACCAGCATCATGACCGGCGGCGTGAAATCGGCGACGTCCGCGAGGTGCGAGGCGAGCGCGATCAGCCCGACGGAGGCGCCCACCGCGAAGACCGCCGTGACCACCGGCAGGCTCGCCGCGACCAGTGAGCCGAAGAGGAACACGAGGATCACCAGCGCGCCGAGGATGCCGAGCCCCTCGGCCGCCCCGCCGCCCGACTCCTCGGAGGTCCGCGCCGCTTCGCCGCCGACCGCCGTCTCCAGGCCGTCCCCCGCGAGGGAGCCGGCCACGTCGATGACACGGAGGACGTCCTCCTTGGGGACGCTCTCCGGCGCACCGTCCAGGGTGACGGTGGCGTAGCCGACGGTGCCGTCCCGCGACACCACGGCAGTGTCCTCGTACGGGCTCCGGACCTGAGTGACCCCCGGCAGGGCCGCGACCTTGTCGAGGGCCGCCCCGACGCGGCGTTCGACCGCGCCGTCGCGTATCCCGGCCGCGCTGCGCACCACGATCTGCACGGTCGCGTCGGCCTGGGCCGAGCCGTGCCGCTCCAGCACGCTCAGGGCGCGCTGCGAGTCCGTTCCCGGCAGCGCGAAGTCGTTGTGGTAGGCGCTGCCGACCGCCATGGAGACGCCCGTCGTGGCGGCCACCACCGCGATCCACAGGGTCAGGGCGCGCAGTTTGTGCCGGAAGGAGAAGGCGGCGAGGCGTTCGAAGACACCTGTCCGCCGCGGCGTACGGGGGCGTTCGTCGGTGATGCTCACAGTTGCGCTCCAGAGGATGAGGACAGGAGATGCCGGAAACCGAAAGCCGGAAGGAGGAAGGGAAGGGACGTCAGGGGTGAGGAAGTGCAGAGGGATCAGAGGTAGGAGGGTCGGGTCACCCGGTGCCGGAAGGTGTGCCACACCCATGCCTGGACGGCGACCAGCAGGGGGGTGACCGTCAGCACCACCGGGACGAGCAGCGCGAGCGTCGCCCCGTCCGCCGCCGACGCGTGCAGCGGCAGACCGCGCCCGGCGCATACGGGCAGCGCCGCCATCAGGACAGTGGTCAGCACCAGCGACGGCCCCGGGCCGGTGCGCCCCGTGAGCCGCCGGGCCCGCTCGAAGGGCGCGCCGGTCAGCCGCACGGCCGCGAAACCGAGGCCGTGCGCGGCGAACAGCGCGGCCACCGCGAGCGCCGTGAGTACGGCCACGGGGCCCGAGGCGGGCCGCTCCGGGGCGCCGGTGAACAGCGCGGCCAGCAGCCAGCCCCAGGTCAGTGCGACCGCCCAACTCCCGCAGACCACCGCGCCGTCGCACACCGCGCGCCGTACGGAGCCGCCGCTCCGCCCACGCAGCCACAGCCCCATGTCCCGGACGACCCATCCGACGAGCAGCGGCACGACCACCGTGAACTGTCCGCTGAGCAACTCCCCCTCCAGTTCGGGGAAGCAGCCGACGAGCACACCCGCGGCGGCGATCAGCCACACCTCGTTGCCGAGGAAGAAGGGGGAGAAGGACGTGAGCACGAGCCGGCGTTCGGCGGGGTCGCGGCCGAGATACGGCAGCAGCATGCCCGTACCGATATCCGTCCCGCCGAGGACGAAGTAGCCCGCCATGAAGAAGCCGAGCAGGGCGATGGCCAGGGTTTCCACGACGTCTCCTCGTTCTGGGGGCTCCCGGGTTCTCGGCTCTTCAGTAGCGCGGGGCGGCCAGGGAGTCCGCCGGGTCGGGGCTCGCGCCGTCGCCGTCCGTACGGTCGTCATGGCCGAGCCCCGCCGCCACGGGGCCCAGCCGGGCATGGCGCCACAGCAACACCGTGTTGACGACGGCGAGCAACAAGAAGAGCGTGGTGAAGACGGCCAGAGAGGCACGCATCGCGGCGGGGGAGAGGTCGGAGACCGCGTCCCGCGTCCTGAGCACCCCGTACACCACCCAGGGCTGCCGGCCCGCCTCCCGGAAGACCCAGCCGGCGATCATCGCCAGGTACGGCAGCGGTACGGACGCCATCAGCACCACGTGCCAGAGCCGGAAGCGGACGACAGCTTTCCGGGAACAGGCGAGCGCCGTACCGGCCAGGCAGAGGTACATCATCAACGCGAACGCGCCGAGCATCACCAGGGCGCCGCCCCGTGTCCACGCCGGTGACGGCACATAGTCACCAGGGCCGAACCGGGCGACCAGATCCGACTGGAGCTGAGCGATCTCGGCTGTCTTCTGCTCGAACACGGCCGACTTCATGGGCTGGAGCGTGACAAGTGAGGTGAGCTGAAGCCCGCCGAACACCGCGGTCACCATCAGCGCGGGGGCCGAGACGAACACCCCGGTCCGCAGCCCGAGCGTGAAGAACTCCCGCTCCTCGGTGCGCCGGAACAGGTGGTACGCGCTGACGCCGGCCATGAAGAAGCCCGCGGTGACCAGCGAACCGGCCAGGACGTGGCCGAACGCCAGCAGCGCTCTGGGGTTGGTGACCAGCGCGCCGACATCGGCGAGGACCGCCTGGCCCGCCTCCATCCGGTGGCCCACCGGGTGGTTGAGGAATCCGTTGGCGACCAGGATCCAGAACGCCGACAGATACGCGGTGAACGTGACGACCCAGATCATCGCGAGATGGGTCCGGGGGCCGAACCGGTTCCAGCCGAAGATCCACAGGCCGAGGAAGGTCGACTCGACGAAGAAGGCGACGATGGTCTCGACGGCGAGCGCGGCACCGAGCACATTGCCGGCGCCGTGGGTGAGCCCGCTCCAGCTCAGACCGAACTGGAACTCCATCACGATGCCGGTGACGATCCCGACGGCATAGTTGATGACGTACAACTGCCCCCAGTACCGCACCATCCGCGCGTGCTGCGGACGCCCGCTGATCGTGGCCCTGGTCTGCAGACAGGCCACGATCGTCGCCAGCCCCAGGGTCAGGGTGACGAACAGGAAGTGACCGCCCGCGGTCAGGCCGAACTGAAGCCGTGCGAGGTCCAGGGTTTCCGGGGATACGGTGCCGCTCGTGCCGCTGAGATCTGCCACGCCCACACAGTGGGCGTACGGTACGGGGCGCCGCGTCGCCCCGCGGAGGACACCGGGACTACCCCAGGAGTCGTGGGCGGACCCGGCTGCGTACCACGGAAGTTGCGGGCGCGCCGTCCGCTCGCGGGGACACCGGCTACGCCAGCCAGCCCGGGGTGATCATCCCCGACTCGTACGCGAGGATCACGAGCTGTGCCCGGTCCCGTACGGCCAGCTTGGTCATGATCCGGCTGACATGGGTCTTCGCGGTGGCCGGGGAGAGCACCAGCCGCCGCGCGATCTCGTCGTTGGACAGGCCCGCGCCGACCAGGCCCATCACTTCGCGCTCCCGCTCGGTCAGGGCGTTCAGCCGGGGACTCGGGTCGGGCTGCCGGCCGCGCACCGCGAACTCGGCGATCAGCCGGCGCGTGACGGCCGGCGCGATCAGCGCGTCGCCACGCGCCACGACGCGTACCCCGTGCAGCAGTTCCATCGGTTCGGTGTCCTTGACCAGAAAGCCGGAGGCGCCCGCACGCAGCGCCCCGTACACGTAGTCGTCGATGTCGAAGGTGGTGAGGATGACGACCCGTACGCCCTCCAGGCGTGGGTCGGCGAGGATACGGCGGGTGGCCTCCAGGCCGTCGAGTACCGGCATTCTGATGTCCATGAGGACCACATCGGGGCGGAGTTCGCGAGCCAGCGTGATCGCCTGCTCGCCGTCGGCGGCCTCGCCCACCACCTCCATGTCGGTCTCGTCGGCGAGTATCGAGCGGAATCCGGCCCGTACGAGGGTCTGGTCGTCGGCCAGTACCACGCGGATCATTCGGTCCCTTTCAGTCGGTGAGAGCCTGTGGCGGGCCGGTGTCGGGCGATGACGCCGCGGGCGGTCCGGTGGTGGGTGGTGCCAGTGGCAGCCTGGCCTCGACCCTGAAACCACCGGGCGTGTTCCGGGCTGTCAGTTCGCCGCCGAACGCCTTCGCGCGCTCGGCCATGCCGCGGATGCCGCTGTCCGTCGGCCCTGTGCCCGGCTCCGTACGGGGCCCCGTACGTGGCCCCTGGCGGGCGTTCGCCGCGTGTCCGGTGCCCGTTCCGGTGTCCGCGCCCCGTCCGTCGTCCTCGATCCGTACGCGGATGTCCGTGGCGCCGTGAATGATGGTCACCAGCGCGCTGAGGGCGCCGGAGTGGCGCGTCACGTTCGTGAGCGACTCCTGCACGATCCGGTACGCGGCCAGGTCGACCGGCGGCGGCAACGGGCGCCCGCCGCCTTCCGTACGGACACCGACCGCGATGCCTGTCGAGCGGGCCCGCTCGACCAGCTCACCGAGCCGGTCGAGGCCGGAGGTCGGCGCGGTCGGCGCCGCCTCGTCGGCCTGCCGCAGCACTCCGAGCGTGCCGCGCAGTTCGCGCAGGGCCTCCTTGCTGGTGGCCTTGACCGCTTCGAGCGCTTCCTCGGCGGCCGCGAGGGCGACCGGTGGCTCGGGCTTCTTGCCCAGCCGGTGCAGCACCGCGCTGGACTGCACGTTGATCAGGGAGATGCTGTGCCCGAGGACGTCGTGCAGTTCGCGCGCGATCCGCAGCCGCTCCTCGGTGGCGCTCTGCCGGGCCCGTGCCTCCTGCTCGCGCTCGGCGGCCAGCGCACGCTGCTCGGCCTCGTGGAGGTAGGCGGCCCTGGTGCGCTGGGCGCGGCCGACGGCGACCAGGCTGATCAGCCAGCCGGTGAGCATGACGAGAGAGGTGTCGTCGATCTGGCGGTGGCCCGAGTCCTGGCGGAGCTCGCCGTAGCCCACGGCGAGCAGGGTGGCGGAGGCCAGCGCGACCGAGGCGGTGAAGCGGCCTTCGGCGGCCAGGGTGTAGAGCGCGACCGCGAAGGTGGTCATCAGCGGGCCGTCGGTGACGCTCACCGGGTAGTAGACGCAGGACGTCAGCAGTGTGATGACGCCCACGGCCACGGGCCGGCGCCGCCGGAAGTACAGGGCGCCGCAGCCGAGGGCGATCAAACCCCAGCCGATCAGCGCGCGGCCGGGCGGTTCGTCCCCCGAACGCATCTGGAGCAGGGTCCAGACGGCCACGACGGCGGAGACGACGAGTGCCACGGCGAGGTCGGTCTCCCGTACGGACAGCCGTCGGCGGCGGGCGGGGGAGGTGAGCACCATGCGAGGAAGGATAGGCGGGGCCCGTCACGTGTCGCTTGACACCAAAATCGAACATCCATTCTTATGGGGAGGGCTGCCGGTGTTTCCCCGGTCCGGTCGGCGGAGTGTGTGGTGGCGTGGTGGAGGGGGCGGCGGCCGGCGGTTGGCCCGGCCGGGTTGTCCGCAGTTGTCCACAGGCGGGGAGGCGTCGGGGGCGCGTTGTCAGTGGCAGGGGATAGCGTCGTTGACGTGAAGCGATCGACTCAAGCAAATCGGGTGGAACCCATGGCAGGAACCGACCGCGAGAAGGCGCTCGACGCCGCTCTCGCACAAATTGAACGACAATTCGGCAAGGGCGCAGTGATGCGCATGGGCGACCGGCCGAACGACCCCATCGAGGTCATCCCCACCGGATCGACCGCGCTCGACGTCGCGCTCGGCGTCGGCGGCCTGCCGCGCGGCCGGGTGGTGGAGGTGTACGGCCCCGAGTCCTCCGGCAAGACGACGCTGACGCTGCACGCCGTGGCGAACGCGCAGCGGATGGGCGGCGCGGTGGCCTTCGTGGACGCCGAGCACGCCCTCGACCCCGAGTACGCGAAGAAACTCGGCGTCGACATCGACAATCTGCTCCTCTCCCAGCCGGACAACGGTGAGCAGGCCCTGGAGATCGTGGACATGCTGGTCCGCTCCGGCGCGCTCGACCTGATCGTCATCGACTCCGTCGCCGCGCTGGTGCCCCGCGCGGAGATCGAGGGCGAGATGGGCGACTCGCACGTCGGCCTCCAGGCGCGGCTGATGAGCCAGGCGCTCCGGAAGATCACCAGCGCGCTCAACCAGTCCAAGACCACCGCGATCTTCATCAACCAGCTCCGCGAGAAGATCGGCGTGATGTTCGGCTCGCCGGAGACCACGACCGGTGGCCGGGCGCTCAAGTTCTACGCGTCGGTCCGGCTCGACATCCGCCGTATCGAGACCCTGAAGGACGGCACCGAGGCCGTCGGCAACCGCACCCGGGTCAAGGTCGTCAAGAACAAGGTCTCGCCGCCCTTCAAGCAGGCCGAGTTCGACATCCTCTACGGCCAGGGCATCAGCCGCGAGGGCGGTCTGATCGACATGGGCGTGGAGCACGGCTTCGTCCGCAAGGCCGGCGCCTGGTACACGTACGAGGGCGACCAGCTCGGCCAGGGCAAGGAGAACTCCCGCAACTTCCTCAAGGACAACCCCGATCTCGCCAATGAGATCGAGAAGAAGATCCTGGAGAAGCTGGGGGTCGGCGTCCAGCCGCAGGCGCCGACGGCCGAGCCCGGAGCGGACGCCGCGGGCGCCCCCGCCTCCGGTGCCGAACCGGTGAAGCCGGCCACCGCCACTGCCTCCAAGGCCAAGTCGGCCAAGTCGGCAGCGGCCAAGAGTTAGTTCCTGCCGTGCCTTACGCGAAGAGGCGGCGGACCGAAAAGCCGGGCGGCAGCTCCGACTCGTCGAGGGCCGAGCAGGAGCTGTCGCCCCAGGATCCGGCCGAGCGGGCGCGGGCGATCTGTCTGCGCCTGCTCACCGGCACCCCCCGTACACGCAAACAGCTCGCGGACGCTCTGGAGAAGCGGGAGATCCCGGAGGAGATCGCGGAGGAGGTGCTCTCCCGCTTCGAGGACGTGGGACTGATCAACGACGCGGCGTTCGCAGACGCGTGGGTCGAGTCACGGCACCACGGCCGCGGTCTGGCCCGGCGCGCCCTCGCGCGGGAGCTGCGGACGAAAGGCGTGGAGTCCGCGCTGATCGACGAGGCGGTCGGGCAGCTCGACTCCGAGCGGGAGGAGGAGACCGCCCGCGAGCTGGTCGCCCGCAAGCTCCGCGCCACCCGTGGCCTGGAGCGGGACAGACGGGTGCGCCGGCTCGCGGGGATGCTGGCGCGCAAGGGATATCCGGAGGGCATGGCGCTCCGGGTGGTCAAGCGGGCGCTGGAGGAGGAGGGCGAGGACACCGAGGGGCTGGAGGAGGGCGTCCATTGAGGGGGCGACCTCCGGGCCAGGACCTGGACACACAGACCCGGACCCGGGACCGGCACCCGGACCTGGGACCGGCACCGGACTCAGGCGGGCGGGCATGAGACCGGAGACGGACACGAGACCCGGGGTCCGGACCTGGGCTCAGGACACGGGCACGGACACGGACCCGGCCCGGGGTCGGCCTCGGACTGAGGTACAGGACACGGACCGTGGGCCGGACCGGCACCCGGACCTGGGACCGGCACCGGACACGGACCATGGGCCGGAGCTGGACCGGAACCGGACACGGACCGGGGCCGGAGAACGGACCTGGAGCGGGGCCGGAGAACGGACCTGGAGCGGGGCCGGCGCCGGGGGTTCCGGTCGGGTCGTTGGCGTGGCCGGTTCGGCTTCGTACGGGAGGGCTCGGTGCCGCGTGTGTACGGTCACCGTGTGACGGGCAGCCCCTCGGCCTTCCACGCCTGGAAGCCTCCGACGAGGTCGGTCGCGCGGTGCAGTCCCAACTGCCGCAGGGACACCGCCGCCAGGCTCGACGCGTACCCCTCGTTGCAGACGACCACGACCCGCAGCTCATGGCTGGTCGCCTCCGGGGCTCGATGGCTGCCCCGCGGGTCGAGCCGCCACTCCAGCTCGTTGCGCTCCACGACCAGCGCTCCCGGGATCAGCCCGTCGCGCTCGCGCAGCGCCGCGTACCGGATGTCCACCAGCAGCGCGCCGGCCGCCGCGGCCTCGAACGCCTCCCGGGGCTCCAGCCGGTCCAGGTCCGCCCGGACCCGTTCCAGCAGCTCGTCTATGCCCACCGGCTCGCCGCCCGGCCGCTCATCGGTTCCCCGCGCGCTCACTGCCACTCCTCGGGACGCTCGACCTGTTCGAGACGGAGTACCTGTCCGGTGCGGCTGTAGCGCCGCATCAGCGGCAGCGGCGGGTAGTACGCGTGGACGGACACGGCATGCGCGGTCCCGGACTCGTTGCGCACCTCATGGACATGGTGCCGGCCGAACGCCCGGCCCTCGCCCGCCGTCAGCTGCCGCTCGCGGTCCACGTCCTCGGCCAGCTCCAGGGTCTTCCACCCCTCGGTGGGCAGCCGCGCCGCCAGCGAGTCCTCCTTGAGCGTGCCCGCCGCCGTGGCGAACGCGCCGTGCGAGCCACCGTGGTCGTGCCAGCCGGTACCCGTGCCGGGCGGCCAGCCGATCAGCCACGCCTCGCTGCCCTCCGGCCCCTCCAGCCTGATCCACGTACGCCCCTCGGGGTCGAGCGGCAGGGAGTCGATCAGCGCGCGGTCGGCGGCGGCGCCGCGGACGAAGTCCAGCAGCTCGGCGGGGGTAGGACCGGCGGCCGGGCCGGACGCGACGGGCCCGGCGGCGGGTGCGGATGTGGGTACGGGAACAAGAGACACGGTGACCGTCCTGAGAGGTTCGCGGGGGTGCGCCGCCGTGGCGCTGAGCGGCGGGCGCGGAGCGGAAAGGGGCGAATCAACAGGACGGGCGACACACGCAGCCCGCATAGCGGACCAGGTCCATATGGACCCTCCGCCACAGGCGCACATCGGTGTCAGTCACGATTCGGAGTACACCATGTGAGCCCGCGGCGGTCAATTGATGTTCGCGGTGCGGTCAGGAGTTACCGGAGCGTTCGGCTTCGGAACGGTGTGCGCCGTCGGTTGATCGGCGCCGCCCGGAGCCTTGGCACCGCCCGACGCCCTGCCGGCGTCCGGACCCCCGGCGCTCCCGGAAGGCGCGTCCGGCGCACCGCCGCGCGCCGCGTCCGCCGCCGCGTAGAGGTCCCCCGGCCGTACTCCGCCGAAGGCCGTCACGAGGTGCCCGTCCGGCCGCACCAGCAGCACACTGTGCGCGGAGGCCCCGGGATACGCCTCCGTGACCAGCAGCTCCGCCCGTACCGGCAGGGCCGACACGGCCTCGGCCAGCCGCGGCATCACCCCCGCCGTCAGCCAGTGCCGCCGGTCCCAGACCCCGGTGCCCGGGGCAACCAGCACCACCAGCAGCCGGCCCTGTCCCAGCCGCTCGCCGAGGCGGGTGGTCGTGCCGTCCGGCGCCGTCACCCGTACGTCGTCGACCAGGGCGCCGGGCGGCGTGCCCACCGCCGTCTGCGTGTCGGTGCGCGGGGGCGCGAGGGGGGAGTGCGGATAGGAGGGCGGCGCGCCCAGCGGACCGTGCCCGAGGTGCCCATCGGCGAGCAGGGTGTCGTGCCCGCGGGTCGCCCCCGGCATGTACGTACGCAGCCCGCCGCCTCCCCGCAGTATCGGCAGCGACTGGTCGGCCGCGCGGAGCCGCGCGGCCACGGCGGTGCGGCGCTCGGCCTGGTAGCTGTCCAGGAGCGTCTCGGAAGCCCCGTGGTGCCAGTCCTCGCCGAGCTTCCAGGCGAGGTTGCCGATGTCGCGGAGCCCCTCGTCGAGCCCCTGCGTGCCGACGGCGCCCAGCAGATGCGCGGCGTCCCCGGCGAGAAAGGCCCGGCCCGCGCGCCAGCGTCGGGCGAGCCGGTGGTGCAGCGTGTATACGCCCGTGTCGAGGAGTTCGTACGGCGGTGTCTCACCGCACCAGCCGGCCAGGGTGTCCCGTAAACGCGACACCAGCGCGTCGGGCGTCACCAAGTCGCCGCGGGCCGGCAGCAGCCAGTCGACCCGCCACACACCGTTCCCGAGCGGCCTGGCGGAGACCTCCTCGCCGCCGCCCGGCCACGGTGGCCTGCGGTGCAGCAGCGCCTCGTCCGGCCACGGCAGCTCCGCGCGGAGCGCGGCGACCGCGTGCCGCTCCACCGCCGTACGCCCCGGGAAACGGATGCCGAGGAGCTTGCGGACCGTGGAGCGGGCGCCGTCGCACCCCACGAGGTGGCTGCCACGCCACCAGGTCGCGCCGGGGCCGCGGGTGTGCGCGGTGATCCCGTGGCCGTCCTGCTCCAGGGCGTCGAGCCGGCTCCCGGGGACCACCCGGATCAGGCCCTCCTCGGCGATGGAGGCGCGCAGTCCGCGCGTCAGGGCGTGCTGCGGGATGTGCAGCGGGGCCGGGGAACCGTCATCGGTCCGGCCGAGGGGCAGTTCCCGCATGAGCTGCTTGCGCCGCATCAGACGCCAGCCCACCCAGCGTGCTCCCTCGTCACCGAGGGTGGTGCAGCCGAGCCGGGCCAGCAGCGCGACGGTGTCCGGCCGCAGTACGGCCGTCCGCGCGGGGCGCGGATCGTCCGTGCCGGTGCCCTCGTCCAGCACGACGGAGGGGACACCCTGCACGGCGAGGGCCAGCGAGAGCGCGAGCCCGACCGGGCCCGCGCCCACGACGATCACCGGGTCCACGGCGCGCCCCTTCGGGCCCGTGCGGTCATACGGTCAAGGGCGGTAGGAGCCCGGTGTGTGATCACAGAACGTATGCAACCTACTGGGGGTGCTCGCGTCAAGCGACGGGCGGGGAGGCGCGCACACCCCCCGCCCCGCCCGCCTCATCAGGCAGAGTTGTTGCCGCCGTCCATGGTGTGCCCCGGGCCGTAGGCCAGATGAGGTTCCCCGGCCCCGAGGACCTCACCGGTGCTCTTCTTGCCGCGCCGCAGCCGCCGCTCCAGCCAGCTGGCGAAAGCAGTGAGCGCGGAGTTCAGCGCGATGTAGATCAGGGCGATGACGACGAGCGTGGCGATGGTGTTCGCACCGTAGTTGGCGGTGATCGAACGGTTCTGCGCGAGTAGTTCGGAGAAGCCGAGCATCGCGCCGCCCAGCGCCGTGTCCTTGACGACCACCACGAGCTGGCTGACCAGGGCCGGCAGCATCGCGGTCACGGCCTGCGGCAGCAGGACGTACGACATGGTCTGGCCCTTGCGCATCCCGATCGCCTTCGCGGCGTCGGTCTGACCGTTCGGCAGCGTGAGGATGCCGGCCCGGACGATCTCGGCGATGACCGAGGCGTTGTAGAGCACCAGGCCCGTCACCACGGCGTACAGCGGCCTCAGGTCCGAGGAGACATTGCTGAACTGCACGTACAGCGCGGAGGCGAACACCATCATGAGCAGCACCGGGATGGAGCGGAAGAACTCCACCACCACGCCGACCGGCACCCGGACCCACACGTGGTCGGAGAGCCGCCCGATGCCGAGCAGCGCGCCGAACGGCAGGGCGATCACGATGGAGAGAGCCGCGGCCGTGAGGGTCTCCCAGAGGCCGGGCAGCAGATAGGTCGTCCAGACGGCGGAGTCCGTGACGAACGGGCTCCACTTCTCGGACGCGAGCTGCTCCTTCTCGGCCATGGCGGCCAGTACCCACCAGGCGGCGAGCGCGAAGACCACCAGGAACACGACCGTGTAGAGGATGTTGCGCCGCTTGGCGCGGGCCCCCGGGGCGTCGTACAGGACGGACGTGCCACTCATCGCTTCACCGCCACACGCTTGCTGACCCAGCCCAGAACCAGGCCGGTCGGGAGGGTGAGAACGACGAAGCCGAAGGCGAACACCGCGAACACGGTGAAGAGCGCACTGGTCTCGTTCTCGATCATGGTCTTCATCAGCGCCGAGGCTTCCGCTACCCCGATGGCCGCGGCGACCGTCGTGTTCTTCGTCAGCGCGATCAGCACGTTGGCCAGCGGCGCCACCACGGAGCGGAACGCCTGGGGCAGCACGATCAGCGTCAGCACCTGGAAGAAGCTCAGCCCGAGCGCGCGGGCGGCCTCCGCCTGCCCGACGGGCACGGTGTTGATGCCGGAGCGCAGGGACTCGCAGACGAAGGTGCCGGTGTAGGCGACCAGGCCCAGCACGGCGAGCCGGAAGCCGATGGACTTGAAGTCCCCGCCGCCGAGCGTGATCTGGAGGGTCTGACCGAGCGCTAGTGAACAGCCCACGAGTATCACGGTCAACGGGGTGTTACGGATGAAGTTGACGTAGGCGGTGCCGAAGGTACGCATGAGTGGTACGGGACTGACACGCATCCCGGCCAGCAGCGTTCCCCATATGAGGGAACCCACTGCGGAATAGAGGGTGAGCTGCACCGTCACCCAGAAGGCGCCGAGCAGGTCGTACTGCCCGGAATCAAGAAAGTCGAACACGATGCCCCGCGCTCTCCCCTGGTTTGCTGGTCGGTACGCGCCGCCGGCCCGGCCGGCGGCGCGTCACTGCTTCTCTCAGCTCGTCGCGTCGATCTTCGGGGCGGGCTCGTTCTTGTAGTTGGCCGGACCGAAGTTGTCCTTCACGGCCTTCTCCCAGGAACCGTCCGACTCCATCTTGGTGAGCGCGTCGTTGATCTTCTTCTGGAGCTCGGTGTCGCCCTTCTTGAGGCCGATGCCGTAGGGCTCGTCGCTGAGCTTGAGGCTCAGGAGCTTGAACTTGCCCTGGTGCTCCTGCTGCGAGGCGTACCCCGCGAGAATGGAGTCGTCCGTGGTCAGGGCGTCAACAGCCTTGTTCTCCAGGCCGGTCAGGCACTCGGAGTAGCCGCCGAACTCCTGGAGGTCCGCCTTGGGGGCGAGCTTGTCCTTGACGTTCTGCGCCGAGGTGGAGCCGGTGACGGAGCAGAGCTTCTTGGAGTCCAGGTCCGCGGCCTTGGTAATGGAACTGTCGTCCGCACGGACCAGCAGGTCCTGGTGGGCGAGGAAGTAGGGACCGGCGAAGTCGACCTTCTTCTTGCGCTCGTCGTTGATCGTGTAGCTCGCGGCGACGAACTTCACGTCGCCGTTGGAGATCAGGTTCTCGCGCTCGGCGCTGGGCGCCTCTTTCCAGACGATGTTCTTGGCGTCGTAGCCCAGTTCCTTGGCGACATACGTGGCGACGTCGACGTCGAAGCCCGCGTAGGTGCCGTCCGGCTTCTTCAGGCCGAGGCCGGGCTGGTCGAACTTGATGCCGATGGTGATCTTGTCGCCGCCGCCGGAACCGCTGTCGCCCTCGTTGCTCTCGCCGCCGCAGGCGGTGGCGGTCAGGGAGAGGACCAGGGCGGCGGCCGCGGCCGCGCTTGCCTTGTGGAGCTTCATGCGTGAACTTCCCTCGGGTGAGACGTGAACGAATCAGGTTCTGCGGAACGCGGTGGTGCCCGTAGAGCCGTAGAGACGTAGAGCCATGAGCCGTAAGCCGTAGAGACGTAAGCCGTGGCGTACGAAGTGCCGTAAGCCGTCAAGCGGAGTCGGTGGCGCTGATCAGCGGGTCGGTGGATCAGCTGATGAGTGGATCAGCGAATCAGCGGACAGCGAATCGGCGGAACAGGACATCGACGGAACAGGACATCGACGGACCGGTGTGGTGCGGGATCGCGGATCAGTGGTGCAGGATCTTCGAGAGGAAGTCCTTGGCGCGGTCGCTGCGCGGATTGCTGAAGAACTCGTCGGGCGTGGCCTGCTCGATGATCCGGCCGTCCGCCATGAAGACGACCCGGTTCGCGGCCGACCGGGCGAAGCCCATTTCGTGCGTGACGACGACCATCGTCATTCCGTCACGGGCCAGTTGCTGCATGACTTCGAGCACTTCATTGATCATCTCCGGGTCGAGCGCCGAGGTGGGCTCGTCGAAGAGCATGACCTTCGGGTTCATCGCCAGTGCCCGCGCGATGGCGACGCGCTGCTGCTGTCCGCCCGAGAGCTGGGCGGGGTACTTGTCGGCCTGCGAGCCCACACCCACGCGGTCGAGCAGCGTGCGCGCGGTCTCCTCGGCCTTCTTCTTGTCCGTCTTGCGGACCTTGATCTGGCCCAGCGTGACGTTCTCCAGCACCGTCTTGTGTGCGAAGAGGTTGAACGACTGGAAGACCATGCCGACATCGGCACGCAGCCTCGCCAGTTCCTTGCCCTCCTCGGGCAGGGGTTTGGCGTCGATCGAGATCGAACCCGAATCGATCGTTTCCAGGCGGTTGATGGTGCGACACAGTGTGGACTTGCCGGACCCGGAAGGCCCGATGACGACCACGACCTCGCCACGGGCGATGGTCAGATCGATGTCCTGGAGCACATGCAGCGCGCCGAAGTGCTTGTTCACGTTGCTCAGTACGACCAGGTCGCCCGTCGCCGGCCCGGCGCCCCCGGTGTCCTTGGCCACTGACACTCCGCTCATCGGCTTTTTGCTCCGTCCTCACTCGGTTGGGGAGGACCCTAATCACGCACTGCGATCAGCGTCATTACATCTGAGCTGAAATTGAGCATAACGATCCGGCCGCAACCGGACACTCCGCGTGAACTGGGCAGTGCGGGGAGTACCGGGTGGGTAACGGAAACCTTGGTGTAACGGGAAGGCTCTTGACTGGCGCCCCGTCATCGGCGTGGATGCCATTTACGTACTTCGGACATGGCTCAAGATCACGACATGCAGGAAGTGACCGAAAAGGAGGCCTGTGAGGCTTTTGCTCGTGGAGGACGACGACCATGTCGCCGCCGCTCTGTCCGCCGTGCTCGCCAAGCACGGATTCCAGGTCGTCCATGCCCGCAGCGGCGAGGAGGCGCTGCAGGCCGTGCTGCCCGCCGCCGGCAAGCCGCCGTTCGCGGTGGTGCTGCTCGACCTCGGCCTGCCCGACCAGGACGGCTACCAGGTCTGCGGCAAGATCCGGAAGATCACCTCGACCCCGGTGATCATGGTGACGGCCCGGGCCGACGTACGGTCCCGGATCCACGGCCTCAATCTGGGGGCCGACGACTACGTGGTCAAGCCGTACGACACCGGTGAACTCCTCGCCCGTATCCACGCCGTGAGCCGGCGCACTGTGAGCGGGGACGAACCGGGGCACCCGGAGGAGGCGGTCCAGCGGCTCGGGAGACTCACGCTCGAACTGCCCACCCGCCGCGTCACCGTGGACGGTACGGCCGTACAGCTCACCCGCAAGGAGTTCGACCTGCTGGCCCTGCTCGCGCAGCGCCCCGGGGTCGTCTTCGGCCGGGAACAGATCATCAGCGAGGTGTGGCGCACGAGTTGGGAGGGGACGGGGCGCACCCTGGAGGTCCATGTGGCGTCGCTGCGTTCCAAGCTCGGCATGCCCGCGCTGATCGAGACCGTACGGGGGGTCGGCTACCGGCTGGTCGTGCCGGCCGGGCACCCGCACCGGTGAGCACCCGGCTTCTGCCGCTGCTGATCATTCTCATGGCGGCCGTGCTCCTCGCCCTGGGCTTCCCGCTCGCCGTCAGCCGGGCCGCCGCCGAACAGCAGGACGTCGTCATCGACCGGATCGACGACACGGCCCGCGTCGCGGCCCTCGCGCAGTTCGTCTCCGAGGGCCGCACCGGTACGGAGGGCCGCGCGGGCAGCGAGGAACGGCGCGACCTGCTAAGGGAGGAGCTGACCCGCTACCACGAGGTGTACGGGATCAGGGTCGGCGTGTTCTACCGCGACGGCAGGGCCATGGCCAGCGCCCCGGGGAACTGGCGCGTGCCGGCGGAGGGCAAGGAGCGCCAGTCCTTCCAGGAGGCTCTGCTGGGGCGCCGCAGCGACGACCCCGAGCAGGTCTGGCCCTGGCAGGACGGCCGGCTCATCGTGGACTCGCCGGTCGTACGGGACGGCGACGTCGTCGCCGTCGTGGTGACGGACTCACCGACCGGCCAGATGCGTTCGCGCACGCTGCGGAGCTGGCTGGTCATCGCGGCGGGTGAGGCGGTGGCCATGCTCGTGGCGGTCGGGGCCGCCATCCGCCTGACCGGGTGGGTGCTGAGACCCGTACGGGTCCTCGACGCCGTCACCCACGACATCGCCACCGGACGGATGAAGTCGCGGGTCGCCGCGGCCGGCGGACCGCCGGAACTGCGGCGGCTGGCCGGCTCGTTCAACGAGATGGCCGACAACGTCGAGGACGTGCTGGAACAGCAGCGCGCCTTTGTCGCCGACGCCTCCCACCAGTTGCGCAACCCGCTCTCCGCACTGCTGCTGCGGATCGAGCTGCTCAGCCTCGAACTGCCCGAGGGGAACGAGGAGATCGCCTCCGTACGCACCGAGGGCAGGCGGCTGGCCCAGGTCCTCGACGACCTGCTCGACCTGGCGCTCGCCGAGCACACCGCCGCCGACCTGCGGATCACCGATATCGGGGAGGTGGCCGCCGAACGGGTCGCGGCATGGCGGGCCGTCGCCGAGGAGAAGGGCGTACGGCTGACCGAGCACCGCGCCGCGGTCACCGGCTGGGCCGATCCCATCGCGCTCTCCAGCGCCCTGGACGCCGTGATCGACAACGCCCTCAAGTTCACCCCGGCCGGTGAGGAGGTCACGGTCACGGTCGCCCGTAACGGCACGACGTCCACCATCGTCGTCAACGACGGCGGTCCCGGGCTCACCGACGAGGAGCTGTCCCGGATCGGCGACCGCTTCTGGCGCAGCAACCGCCACCAGAACATCAAGGGATCGGGGCTCGGCCTCTCCATCACGCGGGCGCTGCTCGCGGCGGGCGACGGCACCATCACGTACGCGCACGGCGAGCCGCGCGGTCTGCGGGTCACGGTGGCCGTCCCGCGCACGGCACCCTGACCCTCGGCGGCCGTGTCCCTGCGGGTCGCCCTCTGCGCCCTTGCCCGGAACGCTACGGTTTGACCGACTGGTAGTACCGCTGGGCGCCCTTGTGCAGCGGGAGCGGAGCCGTGTAGATGGCGGTCCGCAGATCCACCAACTGGGCCGGGTGCACCTGGTGGCCGATGCGGTCGCGGCTCTTGATCACCGTACGGGTGAACCCCTCCACCAGGTCCGGGTCGATCCGGTCGTCGGTGACGAGCAGATTCGCCACCGCCACGGTGGGGACGGGGGTGCTGTTCCGTATCTTCTTGTACGCGTCGGCGGGTATCTCGGCGGAGCGGTAGTAGCGCGCGGAGGCCCCGCCGGCGGTGTGCAGCTTCTCGACCAGCGCGGCGTCCAGCGGGACCAGCCGTATGTCGTAGCGGTCGGACAGCTTCTCGACGGCGTTGGTGGGGAGCCCGCCCGACCAGAAGAAAGCGTCCAGGTCGCCCTCTTCGAGGAGCCGCGGCATGGTGTCTATCCCGGCCAGGACCGGGCTGACGTCCTGGTCGGGGTCAAGCCCCGCGGCCGTCAGGATCCGCTCCGCCAGCAGCCGGACCCCTGATCCCTCCTGGCCCACGCCGACCTTCTTGCCCCGCAGCCCGGCGACGGAGCTGATGCCGGCGCTCCTGGCGGCGATGAGCTGCACGTAGTCGTCGTAGAGCCGCGCGCAGCCGCGCAGCCCGTCCGCGCCGGGACGCCGGTCCTTCTGGTACTTGGCGACGGCGTCGGCCGTGGCGATCGTGAAGTCGGCGTCGCCCGTCGCCACCCGCGCCAGGTTCTGCTGAGAGCCCTCGCTGTCCCGCAGATCGACCGACACCCGTGGCAGATCGCGGGCGAGGTCCTCCTTGAGCAGCGTCCCGTACCGCTGGTAGACCCCGGTGGTCACTCCCGTGCTGAAGGTGACCGAACCGCTCGGCGTGGCCGCGCGGAGCGGTACCAGCCACCACACGAGCAGCCCGAGCACCATCAGCCCGGCGACGGCCCCCAGGGCGCGGCCACGGCTGATCCGGGGCGGAACGGTGAACATGGGCCGATCCTGTCAGCTCACTCCCGGTGATGGCCAGGCCCTGTCCGGCACCCGCCATTTACCACGCGCCTCTTCCGCCTACTCTGGTGGGCATGAGCAGCGGCGACCGGAGTCAGGCAGTGGGCGGTACGAGAAGTTACGAGGTGCGCACCTACGGGTGCCAGATGAATGTCCACGACTCCGAACGGCTCTCCGGCCTCCTGGAGGACGCGGGGTACGTCCGGGCGCCCGAGGGCTCCGACGGGGACGCCGACGTCGTCGTCTTCAACACCTGCGCCGTGCGGGAGAACGCCGACAACAAGCTGTACGGCAACCTCGGCCGGCTCGCGCCGATGAAGACCAGGCGCCCGGGCATGCAGATCGCCGTCGGCGGCTGTCTGGCCCAGAAGGACCGCGACACCATCGTGCGGCGCGCGCCCTGGGTCGATGTGGTCTTCGGCACGCACAACATCGGCAGACTGCCGGTCCTCCTGGAGCGTGCCCGCGTCCAGGAGGAGGCGCAGGTCGAGATCGCCGAATCGCTGGAGGCGTTCCCCTCCACGCTGCCGACCCGGCGCGAGTCCGCGTACGCCGCCTGGGTCTCCATCTCGGTCGGCTGCAACAACACCTGCACCTTCTGCATCGTCCCCGCCCTGCGCGGCAAGGAGAAGGACCGCCGTCCCGGCGACATCCTGGCCGAGATCGAGGCCCTGGTGGCCGAGGGCGTCTCCGAGATCACGCTGCTGGGCCAGAACGTCAACGCGTACGGCTCCGACATCGGTGACCGCGAGGCCTTCTCCAAGCTGCTGCGCGCCTGCGGGGCGATCGAGGGGCTGGAGCGCGTCCGCTTCACCTCGCCGCACCCGCGCGACTTCACGGACGACGTGATCGCGGCGATGGCCGAGACGCCGAACGTGATGCCGCAGCTCCACATGCCGCTCCAGTCCGGCTCGGACCCGGTCCTCAAGGCGATGCGGCGCTCGTACCGGCAGGACCGCTACCTCGGCATCATCGGCAAGGTGCGGGCCGCGATCCCGCACGCCGCCATCTCCACCGACATCATCGTGGGCTTCCCCGGCGAGACCGAGGAGGACTTCGAGCAGACCATGCACGTGGTGCGTGAGGCGCGCTTCGCGCAGGCGTTCACCTTCCAGTACTCCAAGCGCCCCGGGACCCCGGCCGCGGAGATGGACGGCCAGATCCCCAAGGAGGTCGTCCAGGAGCGCTACATGCGGCTGTCCGCCCTTCAGGAGGAGATCTCCTGGGAGGAGAACAAGAAGCAGGTGGGCCGGACGCTGGAGATCATGGTCGCGGAGGGCGAGGGGCGCAAGGACGGCGCCACGCACCGGCTCTCGGGGCGCGCGCCCGACAACCGGCTCGTCCACTTCACCAAGCCGGACGAGGAGGTGCGGCCGGGCGACGTGGTGACCGTCGGGATCACCTACGCCGCCCCGCACCACCTGCTCGCAGAGGGCCCGACGACGCGGGTACGGCGCACCCGGGCCGGCGACGCCTGGGAGAAGCGGCACGCCGCGCAGGCGGCGAAGCCGGCGGGGGTCCTGCTGGGCCTGCCCACGGTGGGCGTCCCCGCACCGCTCCCCGCCGCGACGGGGGGCTGCGCCGCCCCGTGACCGGTGCGGCGTGAGAGACGGCCCGGCGATCGGTCGGCGCCCCGTGACTGGCGGCCCGGCGATCGGCGGCCCGTGACCGGCGCCCCCGTGACCGGCGGGGCCGTGACCGGCGGGCCGGCGGTCGGCAGCCCGGCCCGGAACGTGGCCTGGGTAGGCTGCTGATCATGCTCGTATCCGCTGCCGTATGTCCCAGTCCGCCGCTGCTGGTGCCCGCCGTGGCGGCCGGTGCCGCGCCCGAGCTCGACGGGGCGCGCGCCGCCTGCGCGGACGCCCTGGGGGTGCTCGCGGCCGCCCGGCCCGACCGGCTGGTCGTCGTCGGCCCGGCGGAGCCGGCGGCCACGGGAGAACACCCGCGGGGCGCCACGGGGTCGTTCCGCGGCTTCGGAGTGGACGTGGACGTCGTCCTCGGCGGGGCCGTGCCGGGCGGCGCCGGGGTCCCCGGGCGGGCGCTGCCGTCCTCCCTCGCCGTCGCGGCGTGGCTGCTGGAGCACGTCCACTGGTCCGCCGCCCCGGTGTCCGGACTGGGTGTGGACGAGCGGCTCGCCACCGGGCGCTGCGTCGCGGCCGGGCAGGAGATCGCGGCGGGGGACGACCGGGTGGCGCTGCTGGTGATGGGCGACGCCAGCGCGTGCCGCACGCTCAAGGCGCCCGGTTACCTGGACGACCGGGCGGCCGGCTTCGACGAGGCGGTGGCGGCGGCCCTGTCGGCGGCGGACGTGGCGGCGCTCACGGCGCTCGACACGGAGCTGGCGTCCGCGCTCAAGGCGGCGGGCCGGGCCCCCTGGCAGGTGCTCGCCGGCGCGGCCGAGGGCGCGGGGCTGGGCGGCGCGCTGCTGTACGAGGACGCCCCGTACGGGGTCGGCTACCTCGTGGCGGCCTGGTCGTAGCGGACACGGCGCGACGGGGCGGTACGGGGCGGTACGGGGCGCCACGGCCCCGTACCGCCCCGTCGCGCCGTCAGGGTCCGCGTGTGACCGATCAGGAAGCGGCCGGTGGCGGGGGAGTGCCGTCGTCCTTGTGGGAGAGCTTGCCGAGCGCGTCCTTGGCCTTGCCCGTACCCGCGTCGATCTTGTCGCTGTACTTGCCCTTGGTCTTCTCGTCGACCGTACGGGCGGCCTTGTCCAGCCCGTGTTCGATCTTGCCCCCGTGCTGCTGCGCGAGGTCGGCGACCTTTTCCTTGGCCGGACCGATCTTGGCCTTCAATGAATCCAGGAAGCCCATGGGCCACCTTCCCTCGGAGGAGACAACAGCCTACTTGTGGGTGCTTTTTCCCCGCCTCACCGTTCGCAGTCGGCTCCGTCCTGACGGAGCCGACTGCGAACGGTGAGGCACCGGGCCGGCTGTCGAACCATGAAAAAACGCCCTTAATCTCTCCATATCGTACTCGTGGGGACGAAGATCCGCGCTGCCCCGAGCCCCGTCCCGGAGGTGTGCTGTCACGTAACCCGTTCGGGCAGGGGACCGCTGTTTGCGAGACTGGGGCAGTGAGAAGCGCACCTACCGCACCGCGGGTCATCGCCGTCGTCGGTCCCACCGCGGCCGGCAAGTCCGATCTGGGCGTCCACCTTGCCCGGCAACTCGACGGTGAGGTCGTCAACGCGGACTCCATGCAGCTCTACCGGGGCATGGACATCGGCACCGCCAAACTGACGACGGAGGAGCGCGCCGGAGTGCCGCACCACCTCCTGGACATCTGGGAGGTCACCCAGGCGGCGAGCGTCGCCGAGTACCAGCGTTCCGCCAGGGCGGTGATCGACCGGCTGCTCGCCCAGGGGCGTACGCCCGTCCTGGTGGGCGGCTCCGGGCTCTACGTACGCGGGGCCATCGACGCCCTCGACTTCCCCGGCACCGACCCCGAGGTACGCGCCAGGCTGGAGGCGGAGCTGCTGCTCCGCGGCTCCGGCGCCCTGCACGCCCGGCTCTCCGCCGCCGACCCTCCCGCGGGCCGCGCGATCCTGCCCAGCAACGGCCGCCGCATCGTCCGCGCGCTGGAAGTGATCGAGATCACCGGCAAGCCCTTCACGGCCAATCTGCCGGGCCATGACGCGGTGTACGACACCCTCCAGATCGGCGTCGACGTCGCCCGCCCCGAGCTGGACGCGCGGATCGCGCGCCGGGTCGACCGGATGTGGGACGAGGGTCTGGTCGACGAGGTACGCGCCCTGGAGGCGCGCGGGCTGCGCGAGGGACGTACCGCCTCCCGCGCCCTCGGCTACCAGCAGGTGCTCGCGGCGCTGGCCGGTGAGTGCACCGAGGAGGAGGCACGCGCGGAGACCGTTCGCGCCACCAAACGCTTCGCGCGCCGTCAGGACTCCTGGTTCCGCCGCGACTCCCGGGTGCACTGGCTGGGCGGCGGAACGGAGCAGCGGGAAGAACTCCCGCACCGGGCGCTCGCGTTGGTCGAACGAGCGGTCACAGCCTGATCACGTGATGGCATCGGGACGCTCCGGGCGTCCGTGCGGTCCCCGCGGGCGTGCCATCATCGAGCAACGGTCGACCATCGGGCATCGATCGATCGACCAGTGGAGTCCGACTTGGGAGGGCGCGTGGCGATGGAGGCCGGCCCTCGCGACAGAGAACCCACGTCCTCGGAGACGTCGGAGGACGGCCCCAGGCTGAGCCCTGACGGTCCGGAGGAAGAGACCCTGGCCGACGAGGTCGAGGTCGAACTCAGGCCCCAGCCCAGGCTGCGGATCTGGCAGCTCGCCCCGATCGTGACGCTGGCCGCCGTCGGCTCCCTCATGTTCGCCTTCCCCCTCGCCTTCGGCACCGGGGACGGCGGGGCGGTCGTCGCCATGCTCGGGCTGCTGATCAGCTGCTGCGCCGCGGGCGCGGGCATGATGGCCGCGCGCCGCGTCGGGCACACGTGGCCGGGGCTGCCGAGCCGGTCCTCGGGCGAGCGCCCCGACTGGCGCGTCCTCGCCCTGTACGTCGCGGTGGGCGCCGCCCTGGTCGCCCTCGCCGTCTGGCGGGTCGCCCGGCTGCGCTGACCGCCCCGTACGGTGCGGGCCGGGCACGGGACGGTGAGCGGCGCGGGGCCCCGTACGGCGCGGGCACCGGTCCTGGCCGAGCGGTCCCGGGACCGCCGCACCGGCCGCTCCGGACGGCCATGTCCGACCAGCCTCGTACGATGGATTCCGTGAGCACTTCCCAGACCGCAGCCCGGCCGACCGCGCCCATCGCCTTCCTCAAGGGACACGGGACGGAGAACGACTTCGTGATCGTTCCCGACCCGGAGAACGCCCTGGACCTCTCCCCCCGCGCGGTGGCGGCCCTGTGCGACCGCCGGGCCGGGATCGGCGGCGACGGGCTGCTCCATGTCGTACGGTCGGCGGCCCACCCCGAGGCGCGTGCCATGGCCGGGGAGGCCGAGTGGTTCATGGACTACCGCAACGCCGACGGGTCGGTCGCCGAGATGTGCGGCAACGGAGTGCGGGTCTTCGCCCGGTACCTCCAGCGGGCCGGACACGTGGAGGCGGGAGATCTGGCCGTCGCCACCCGCGGCGGGGTCAAGAAGGCGCACCTCGCCAAGGACGGGCGCGGTGCGCAGGGCGGGGCCGGTGACATCACCGTCCACATGGGGCGCGCGGCGCTCCCCGAGGAGCAGGCGACGGTCACGGTCGGCGGCCGGCAGTGGCCCGCCCTCAACGTCAACATGGGCAATCCCCACGCGGTCGCGTTCGTCGAGGACCTGGCCCACGCGGGGGACCTGTTCACGGAGCCGCCCGTCAGCCCCGCGTCCGTCTACCCGGACGGGGTGAACGTCGAATTCGTCGTCGACCGCGGGCCGCGCCACGTCGCCCTCCGCGTCCATGAGCGCGGCTCCGGCGAGACCCGCTCCTGCGGTACGGGCGCCTGCGCCGTGGCCGTCGCCGCGGCCCGCAGGGACGGCGCCGACCCCGCGGTGACGGGCGAGCCCGTCACGTACACCGTGGACCTCCCCGGCGGACGGCTCGTCATCACCGAGCGCCCGGACGGCGGGATCGAGATGACCGGGCCCGCCGAGATCGTGGCGGAGGGTCACATCGACCCGGTCTGGCTCGAATCCGCCTTCGGTTAAATCTTCGCTCGGATGGGTGATCCGTTTCACGTCGGGCGGGACCGGGACTGCCGCACGCCACGGGGTCGATAGCATCAAGCACCGGCCCGGAGGGCGTCCCCGCCCTCTTCCCGCCGGTCGATGCTGCCCGGAGGTGCCCCATGAGCGCAGAGGCAACCAGCCCTGGTGCCCACAGCCGCAGACGCGGCCTTCCCCGGATCGACCTCCGCAGGCTCGGCAGGGCCGCGTTACTCGGCCCCGCCACCAGGGACCGGCTGCCGGCCGCGATCGGCCATGTCGCGGACGCGCACCGCGCGCACCACCCGGACGCCGACCTCGCCGTACTGCACAAGGCGTACGTCCTCGCGGAGGCCTCGCACCGCGGGCAGTACCGCAAGAGCGGCGAGCCCTACATCACCCACCCGCTCGCCGTCACCCTGATCCTGGCCGAACTGGGCGCCGAGACCACGACCTTGACCGCCTCCCTCCTCCACGACACCGTCGAGGACACCGATGTGACCCTGGATCAGGTGAGGGCGGAGTTCGGCGACGAGGTCTGCTACCTGGTCGACGGCGTGACCAAGCTGGAGAAGGTCGACTACGGGGCGGCGGCCGAGCCCGAGACCTTCCGCAAGATGCTCGTCGCCACCGGCAACGACGTCCGGGTGATGTCGATCAAGCTGGCGGACCGGCTGCACAACATGCGGACCCTCGGGGTGATGCGCCCCGAGAAACAGGCCCGGATCGCGAAGGTCACCCGCGACGTACTCATCCCGCTCGCGGAGCGGCTCGGCGTCCAGGCGCTCAAGACCGAACTGGAGGACCTGGTCTTCGCCATCCTCCATCCCGAGGAGTACGCGCAGACCCGCGCCCTGATCGCGGACAACGCCACCGCGGGGGACGCCCTCGCGGCCATCTCCGAGGACGTCCGGCGTGTGCTGCGCGAGGCGGGCATCACCGCCGAGGTCCTGGTGCGGCCCCGGCACTCCGTCTCCGTGCACCGCTCGGGGCTGAAGCGCGGCGAACTGCGCGGCACGGACTTCGGCAGGCTGCTGGTGCTGGTCACCGAGGACGCCGACTGCTACGCGGTGCTGGGGGAGCTGCACACCTGCTTCACCCCGGTGATCTCCGAGTTCAAGGACTTCATCGCGGCGCCCAAGTTCAACCTGTACCAGTCGCTGCACACGGCGGTCGCGGGTCCGGACGGCGCGGTCGCCGAGGTTCTCATCCGTACGCACCGGATGCACAAGGTCGCCGAGGCAGGGGTGGTTGCCCTGGGCAACCCGTATGCGTCCGCCGACGCCACAGGGGGCCAGGACGGCACGGAGCGCGCCTCCGCCGCGGACCCGCAGGACGGCGAACGCGCCGACCCGACCCGGCCCGGCTGGCTCTCCCGCCTCCTGGAGTGGCAGGAGGCCACCACCGACTCGGACGCCTTCTGGGCCACTCTCCGCGACGACCTGGCCCAGGACGCGGAGATCACCGTCTTCCGCGCCGAGGGCGGGCTGCTCGGCCTGCCCGCGGGGGCGAGCTGCGTGGACGCCGCGTACGCGCAGCACGGCGAGGCCGCGCACGGCTGCCTCGGGGCGCGGGTCAACGGCCGTCTGGCGCCGCTCAGTACGGTTCTGCGGGACGGCGACACGGTGCAGCTGCTGCTGGCCCAGGACGCCGCGTCGGGGCCCTCCCCGCAGTGGCTCGACCACGCCCGTACGCCCGCCGCGCGGATCGCGATCACGGGCTGGCTGAGGGCCCACCCCGAGGTCGTGGGGACGCCCGACGCGGCGCCCCGCGCGGCGCTCGCCGTCACCGCCGACCGGCGGGGCGAGCCCAACGCCGTCGTGGACCTGCCGGGCGCCACCGTACGGCTCGCCGGCTGCTGTACGCCCGTACCGCCCGACGCGGTGACCGCCTTCTCCGTACGCGGCGGCGTCGTCACCGTCCACCGGCAGGAGTGCCGCGCCGTGGACCGGATGCGGGCGCTGGACCGGCGCCCGATCCCGGTGAGCTGGGGCGACGCGCCGGAGTGCCGGGTGACGCTGTACGCCGAATCGTTCGGGCGGCCCCGGCTGCTCGCCGACCTCACGGAGGCCATCGCCACGGCGGGCGCCGCGATCGTCTCGGCGACGGTGGAGCCGCCGAGCGAACAGCGCGTACGGCACACGTACACGCTGGAGCTGCCGGACGCGGCGGGCCTGCCCGGTCTGATGCGCGCCATGCGCGACGTACCGGGCGTCTACGACGTCAGCCGCGCCCAGCAGCAGCCGGCGACCGCCTGAGCGCCCGCCGTGCCCGTACGTCCTCCAGGGCGGGCGTCGCACGGCGGGCTCCTCCAGGTCCTCACCCGCCGTCAACTTCGTGCCGCGGGGCATCCGGCCGCCAGGCCCGCCCGCCACCTGCCCCTTTCGGGTGGGGCCGGTGCGCGCCGCCGTCGCGCGCCGGGCGGCCGCTGATAGCCGTGGTCCGTGCTGTCAACGTTCTCCACCTCACGCTCCCGCCGACTGCGCGCCGCCCTGCTGGCGGCCGCCTCGGCCACCCTCGTCGCCGCGACCCTGCCCCCGCCCCAGCCGCTCGGCATCGGGGACCCGCTCTTCCCGTACCTGGGCAACCCCGGCTACGACGTCCTCGCCTACGACATCGCCTTCACCTACAAGGGCGACAACACCAAGCCCCTCGACGCCGTCACCAAGATCGACGCGACCGCCACCCGGCGTCTGGACCGGATCAACCTCGACTTCACCCATGGCACGGTCCGTTCGGTCAAGGTCGACGGCGTCCCGGCGCGGTTCGCGACGGCCGGGGAGGACCTGGTGATCACCCCCGCCGAGGAGGTGGAGGCGGGCGACCGGACAAGGATCACCGTCCGCCACACCAGTGACCCCGGCGGAGAGGGCGGCGGCTGGGTGCGGACCACCGACGGGCTGGCGATGGCCAACCAGGCCGACGCCGCCCACCGGGTCTTCCCCGGCAACGACCATCCCTCCGACAAGGCGTACTTCACCTTCCGGATCACGGTGCCCGGGCGGCTCACCGCGGTCGCCAACGGCCTCCCCGTGGCCAGGGCCGTGGCCGGCGCGCGCACCACCGTCGTCTACCGCACCCGGCACCCCATGGCGACCGAACTGGCGCAGGTCTCCATCGGCGACTCGGCCGTCGTGCGCCGCCAGGGCCCCGGCGACCTCCCCGTACGCGACGTGGTGCCCGCCGCCGACCGCGAGGTGCTGGAGCCCTGGCTCAAGAAGACCCCGGACCAGATCCGCTGGATGGAGGCGCAGGTCGGCACGTACCCCTTCGAGACGTACGGCCTGCTGATCGCCGGCGCCGACACCGGATTCGAACTGGAGACACAGACCCTCTCGCTCTTCGAGCGCTCCCTGTTCACCGGTTCCGTCTATCCCGAGTGGTACGTCGACTCGGTCATGGTCCACGAACTGGCCCACCAGTGGTTCGGCGACAGCGTCGCCCCTCGTACCTGGTCGGACCTCTGGCTCAACGAGGGACACGCCACCTGGTACGAGGCCCGGTACGCGCAGGAGCACGCGGGCAAGGCGCTGGAGACCCGGATGCGGGACGCCTACCGCCGGTCCGACGGCTGGCGGGCGGACGGCGGCCCGCCCGCCGCCCCGAAGCCGCCGACACCGGGGGACCAGATCAGCCTCTTCCGGCCGGTCGTCTACGACGGCAGCGCCCTCGTCCTGTACGCGCTGCGCCAGGAGATCGGGAAGGACGCCTTCGCCCGGCTGGAACGTGACTGGGTACGGATCCACCGGGACGCCACGGCGACCACGGCCGACTTCACCGCGCTGGCCTCCGAGGTCGCGGGGCGTGACCTGGCCGGCTTCCTCAAGCCGTGGCTGTACGGCCGGACGACACCGCCGATGCCGGGCCACCCCGACTGGCGCAGCGACCCGCCCAAGGCCGGGAAGGGCGCGAAGAGCGGGGAAACCGGAGTGACGCCGGGGCTGAAGCGTGCCACCATCGACGAGTCGGCGACGCGGCCGGGAATCAATCCGGGCCGTCACACGTTGTGACTGACGTAACGGACATTTCTTTCGACGTAAGGATCCAATGACCTCCTCTTCCTCCCCTTCCCAGGACACGCAGAACTTCGCGGACTCCCGCACGGAAAGCCTTCGGGCCGATGCCCTGATGGAAGAGGACGTCGCCTGGAGCCACGAGATCGACGGAGAGCGGGACGGCGATCAGTTCGACCGCTCGGAGCGGGCCGCGCTGCGGCGCGTGGCGGGTCTCTCCACGGAGCTCGAAGACGTCACCGAGGTCGAGTACCGGCAGCTGCGCCTGGAGCGCGTCGTCCTGGTCGGTGTCTGGACCTCGGGCACCCTGCAGGACGCGGAGAACTCCCTCGCGGAGCTCGCCGCCCTCGCCGAGACGGCCGGCGCGCTCGTGCTCGACGGGGTGTTCCAGCGCCGCGACAAGCCCGATTCCGCGACGTACATCGGCTCCGGCAAGGCCCAGGAGCTGCGGGACATCGTGGAGGAGAGCGGCGCCGACACCGTCGTCTGCGACGGAGAGCTCAGCCCCGGCCAGCTCATCCACCTTGAGGACGTCGTCAAGGTCAAGGTCGTCGACCGTACGGCGCTGATCCTGGACATCTTCGCCCAGCACGCCAAGTCCCGTGAGGGCAAGGCGCAGGTGGCGCTCGCCCAGATGCAGTACATGCTGCCGAGGCTGCGCGGCTGGGGCCAGTCGCTCTCCCGGCAGATGGGTGGCGGCGGCGGTGGCGGCATGGCCACCCGCGGTCCCGGTGAGACCAAGATCGAGACGGACCGGCGGCGGATCCGCGAGAAGATGGCGAAGATGCGCCGGGAGATCGCGGAGATGAAGACCGGCCGCGAGATCAAGCGGCAGGAGCGCCGGCGCAACAAGGTGCCGTCGGTGGCCATCGCCGGATACACCAACGCGGGCAAGTCGTCCCTGCTCAACCGGCTCACCGGCGCCGGTGTCCTGGTGGAGAACGCGCTGTTCGCCACCCTGGACCCGACCGTCCGGCGGGCCGAGACCCCGAGCGGCCGGCTCTACACGCTGGCCGACACGGTCGGCTTTGTCCGCCATCTGCCCCACCACCTGGTCGAGGCGTTCCGCTCCACGATGGAGGAGGTCGGCGACTCCGACCTGATCCTGCACGTGGTGGACGGCTCGCATCCGGTGCCGGAGGAGCAGCTCGCCGCCGTGCGTGAGGTGATCCGTGAGGTCGGCGCGGTGGACGTGCGCGAGATCGTCGTGATCAACAAGGCGGACGCGGCCGACCCGCTGGTCCTCCAGCGGCTGCTGCGCACGGAGCGGGACGCGATCGCCGTCTCCGCGCGTACGGGCGAGGGCGTCGCGGAGCTGCTCGCACTGATCGACGCGGAGCTGCCCCGGCCCGAGGTCGAGGTCGAGGTGCTGCTGCCCTACACGGCGGGCGCGCTGGTCTCGCGGGTGCACGCCGAGGGCGAGGTGCTCTCCGAGGAGCACACCCCGGAGGGCACGCTGCTCAAGGCGCGGGTCCACGAGGAGCTGGCCGCGGCGCTCGCACCGTACGTGCCGGTGGCCGGCTGACGCCGCTGACGGACGGAGGCCCGCCTCCCTCACCCACGGGTGAGGGAGGCGGGCCTCCGTCGTGCCGCTCGGCGCCGTACGGGCCCGGCCCGGTGCGGGGCGCCGTCCGTCCGGCCCGGCCGCTGAACCGGGCACGGGGCCCGGCCCGGGGCCGTCCGGGCCCCTCAGGGCCCTTCAGGGCCCCTCTTGGACCCTCAGCGGGAGCCGAACTTGTCGCTCATCGCCGTGTAGATCCGCTCGGCGCCCGGGCCCAGCCGGGGCCCGGCCAGCCATCCCGAGGTGACCGGGCCGATCGAGGTGTTGGAGACCAGCACGAGCTTGCCGCCCGGCTGCGTGGCGAACCATCCGCCGCCCGAGGAACCCCCGGTCATGGTGCAGCCGATCCGCCACATTGTCGGCGTACCGGGGCTGACGGAGAGCCGGCCCGGCTTGTCGACGCACTTGTGCATCAGCAGCCCGTCGTACGGGGCGGCGGCCGGGTAGCCCCAGGCGCCCATGCCGTTGATGTTCGCGGCCTCGGGGAGGTCGAAGTCCACGTCCAGGGCGGTGCCCACGGTCTCCTCCAGCGACCTGCCGCCCTTCTCCGGTTCGACGTGCATCACGGCGTAGTCGTACGCCGCGCCCGCGCCGCCGGTCGGGCCGCCGCCACTGATCCACTCACCGGAGGTGGAGACCCAGTCCGCCCAGTAGACGCCGTACGGGGCGATCTCCCGCGGCTGCGCGTTGTCGAGCGCCGCCGCGGACTTGCCCAGGTCGTTGTAGGCCGGGACGAAGGCGATGTTGCGGTACCAGCCGCCCGTCCCGCCCGCGTGCACGCAGTGGCCCGCGGTCCACACGAGGTTGGACCTGCCGGGGTTCGCCGGGTCCTTCACCACGGTCGCCGAGCAGACCATCGAGCCCTCGGGCGAGTCGAAGAAGACCTTCCCGACCGGCGCCGCGTTCTTGTGGTACGGCGTCTTCTCCGCCACCGCCCGCACCGGGCTCGGCTCCGGGTCGGTGACGTCCTGGTCGCCGGAGACGTCCTGGGCGGCGAGCGTCTTCACCGGTGACTTCGCGCTCCGCATCCGTTCGGGCTTCCACAGCCCGTCGATGACCGGATTGACGAAGTCCTTGGCGTCACTGAGCCACTTCTTCCTGTCCCAGTCCTTCCACCCGCCGTCCTTCCACTTCTCCGGGTCGACGCCGTGCTTCTTCAGCGCGGCGGCCAGGTCCGCGGGGACCGCGGGGCCGTCCGCTCCGCCACCGGACTCCGGGGTGGACGAGGCGGCGGAGGCCCCGGCGGCCTTGCCGTCGCCCGGGCTCTCACTGTCACCGCCGCCGCAGCCGGTGGCGGTGAGGGCGAGCGCCGCGGCCGCGCAGGCGGCCGTCAGCAGTGGTCGTACGGATCGCATGGTGAGGTTCCCCCTGGATCGAAACTTTGGCATGAGCGTGCCATACCTGTGGGGGCCGCCACCGAGGGGTCCGCGGACCGGACCGGACCATGGCCGTACCCCCGTACGGCGGCGGGCGCGCCCCACGGGGCGCGC
>NZ_JBFBJB010000063.1:0-58017 GCF_040685895.1 Streptomyces sp. NPDC088124
GGCATCCCCGCCTTCTACACCCCCGCCGGTGTCGGCACCCAGGTCGCGGAGGGCGGTCTGCCCTGGCGGTACGACGGCGAGGGCGGCGTGGCGCTACCGGGGTACGCGGCCCCACCGCGTGGTGTCCTGGACGGTGGTCCCGGACGGACGGGGATCCGGCCGGGATCAGCCCCCGAGCGGGATGCCGTTGATCCCGTTGCCGCCGCCGAGCAGGCCCTGCACCGGCAGGCCGCCGAGCAGCGCCGTCAGGGGGTTGGCGCCGACGCCCGCGTCGACGGCGTCGAGCGCGTACGGCGTGGTGAACTCCAGGGTGTCGACGGCGCTTCCGGCGGCGTTGGTCACCTCGGGCAGGGGCGCGGGGAGCTGCTTGCCCAGATCCTCCACGGGGAGGGTCTTGCTGACGGAGCCGACGGTGCCGAGCGCGGCGCCCGCGTCCGGGACGGCGGGCGCGGCGCAGGCGCTGCCCGCGGCGGCTGCGGCGAAGGCGGCGCCGAGGGCGGCGACACCGAGGGTCTTGGCGGCGGACTGCTTCATCGGGATCTTGATTCCTTGAGGACTCGGGGAAACGGATGGACCGTAAGAGCGCTGAGCGGCTCTGCAAGGTAGTCAGCCGCGCACCCGTCCCGCAAATACCCGGAGGCGGCCGGAAACACGTGTTCCCGGCCGTCCGGCATTCCCCAGTATTCCCGCCGTTCGAACCGCATCGGGAAGGTTTTAGCTGGTCACAGTGGTCTGCCTAAACAGCCATTCGGATTTCAGCTCGGCATATCCGGGCTTGATCACGTCATTGATCATGGCCAGTCGTTCATCGAAAGGAATGAATGCTGATTTCATCGCATTGACTGTGAACCATTGCATGTCGTCGAGCGTGTAATCGAAGGCGTCGACCAGCAGCTCGAATTCCCGGCTCATGCTCGTGGCACTCATCAGCCGGTTGTCGGTGTTGACCGTCGTCCGGAAGTGCAGCTTGCGCAGCAGCCCGATGGGGTGGTCCGCGATGGAGGCCGCCGCGCCGGTCTGGAGGTTGGAGCTGGGGCACATCTCCAGCGGGACGCGCTTGTCCCGTACGTACGCGGCGAGCCGGCCCAGCGTCACCGTGCCGTCCTCCGCGACCTCGATGTCGTCGATGATGCGCACGCCGTGGCCGAGCCGGTCCGCGCCGCACCACTGGAGCGCCTGCCAGATGGAGGGGAGCCCGAACGCCTCGCCCGCGTGGATCGTGAAGTGGTTGTTCTCGCGCTTCAGGTACTCGAACGCGTCGAGGTGCCGGGTGGGCGGGAAGCCGGCCTCGGCGCCCGCGATGTCGAAGCCGACCACACCCGAGTCCCGGTAGCGGTTGGCGAGTTCGGCGATCTCCAGGGCGCGGGCCGCGTGCCGCATCGCGGTGAGCAGCGCGCCGACGCGGATCCGGTGGCCGTCGGCGCGGGCGAGGCGCTCGCCTTCGCGGAAGCCCTCGTTGACGGCTTCGACGACCTCTTCGAGGGTGAGCCCCCCGTCGAGGTGCTGCTCGGGCGCGTACCGCACCTCCGCGTAGACGACGCCGTCCTCGGCGAGGTCCTGGGCGCACTCGGCGGCGACCCGGAAGAGCGCGTCACGGGTCTGCATCACGGCGCAGGTGTGGGCGAACGTCTCCAGATAGCGCTCCAGGGAGCCGGAGTCGGCGGCCTCCCGGAACCAGAGGCCGAGCTTGCCGGACTCCTGCTCCGGCAGGGCGTCGTAGCCGGCCGCGCGGGCGAGGTCGATGATCGTGCCGGGACGCAGTCCACCGTCGAGATGGTCGTGGAGCAGGACCTTGGGGGCGCGGCGGATCTGGTCGGCGGTGGGCGGACGGTACGTCTGGCTCGTCATCCATGAACTCTAACGCTTCTCTTCCTACGCGCGTAGAGTACAGCCGGACGATACGTAACAGTGACCGTGCGGACGGGTGGCGTACACCCGTCCTTCTGAGACTGTTCTGTTATGGGACAGCAAGCGGTTCCCGCGCCGGGGGGACGTACGGCAGGCCGGGACGGTTGGGCACGCGCGCGGCGCGCGGAGCCGCGGGCGCGACTGGGAAGGGCGGTCGCCTCACCGGCCGCGGACGCGGCGGTGGGGGGCGTGATCCTCGTCCTCCCTCCGGGTGAACCGGTGTCGGCCAAAGGGGCCTCCTTCCTCGCCCACGCGCGGATGCTGCCGCTCGCCCGCTCCCTGGCCGCGGCGGGCGGGGCGGAGGGTCTGGTGGCGCACGTGGTGCGGTACGGGCGGCGCGGCTGGAACGGTACGGAGGCACACCTCGCCGCGGATGCCCGCTGGGCGGCGGAGGAGGTCGTACAGCGGTACGGGGACGTCCCCGTCTGCCTGGTGGGGCACGGGATGGGCGGCCGGGCGGCGCTGCGGGCGGCCGATCACACCGCCGTCAACTCGGTGCTGGCGATGGCCCCGTGGCTGCCGGAGGACGACCGGGCCGCCGAACCGGAGCCGGTACGGCAGCTCGTGGGACGCCGGGTGCTGATCATGCACGGCACCAACGACGCGCGGACGGACCCGGAACTCTCCTACCGGCTGGCCGAGCGCGCCAAGAAGACGAGCCGCGACATCTGCCGCTTCGAGGTCCACTCGGACGGCCACGCGCTGCGCCAGCACCACTCCGAAGTCCTGGCACTGGCCTCGGACTTCGTCCTCGGCTCGCTGCTGTCGCGGGCCTACTCACGGCCGGTGGCGGACGCGCTGGCGGCGCCGCCGCCGCTGGGGCTGCGGATGCCGCTGGCGGCGGGGTTCGGGCGGTCGCTGCGGCCGTGAGCCGTGCGCGGCACGCTCCATGACGGCCTGATCCGAACAAACGGGCCTAGTCCGGCAGGAGTTGGCCGCGGCGCGAGAGCAGGAAGCGTTTGAAGGCGGCCACCGGCGGGGTGTCCGGGTGGCCGTCGAGCCAGGCGACGCCGATCTCCCGTACCGCGCGCGGCGCCGTGACCGTCAGTTCGACGACCCCGGGGCGGGCCACCGCCGGGGGTGGCAGCAGGGCGACGCCGAGGCCGGCCGCGACCAGGCCGCGCAGTGTTTCCGCCTCCTCGCCCTCGAAGGCGACGCGGGGCCGGAACCCCGCCTCGGCGCAGAGGTCGTCGGTGATCCGGCGCAGCCCGTACCCCGGCTCCAGGGTGACGAACGTTTCGTCGGCGGCCTCGGCGAGGCGGACACGGCGGCGCCGGGCGAGCCGGTGGTCGTCGGGGACGACGAGACGCAGCCGCTGCTCGTCGAGGCGGCGGGCGGCCAGGTCGGGGGCGTCGGGGACGGGTGAGGTGAGGCAGAGGTCGAGTTCGCCCGCGCGCATGCGCTCGATCATCGCCTCGCCGTAGTTCTGGACGAGCTGGAACCGTACCCGGGGGTGGTCGACGCGGAAGGCCCTGATCAGGCCGGGTACCGTCTCGGAGCCCATGGTGTGCAGAAAGCCGAAGGCGACCTTGCCGGAGGCCGGGTCGGCGTCGGCGCGGACCGATTCGGCGGCCCGCTCGACCTCGCCGAGGGCCCGCTCGACGGAGGCGAGGAACGTCCGGCCCGCGGGGGTGAGCGCGACCGTACGGCCGATGCGGGCGAACAGCGCGACGCCCAGGTCCTGTTCGAGCCGGACCATCGCCCGGGAGAGGGTGGACTGAGGGACGCCCATGTCCCGCGCGGCGCGGGTGACGTGTTCGTGGCGGGCCACCCCGGCGAAGGAGGCGAGGCGCGGGGCGAGGACGGCGGACCAGGACGCGGGGTCCAGTTCCGCGACTCTCGGGGGCGGGTTGCCGGGCGGCCGGGCGGGCGAAGTGCCGGGCGTTCGGCCGGGGGTGTTGCCAGGGGTGTTGCCGGGGGTGTTGCCGGGCGTGTTGCCGGGCGTGTGATCCATGTCCTGTTCGTCACTGTTCCGTGACAGCCGGGGCCGCGAGCTGTGTTCATGCGCCATGGGAACGATTATCGCCATTCCATGCATTGGACGCATGAGGCCGCGGTGCCTACCTTCGAGATATGCCTTCCGTCAGTACCGAGGCACCCGCCACCCCGGGTGCCTCCGCCGCGCCGTCCGCTCCGACGTCCTCGACCCGCACGTCCCCGGTCGAGAAGCCCTCGGACTCGCTTCTCTCCCCCGGCCGCCCCGGCTACCGCCGGATGAGCTTCGCGCTCTTCGCCGCCGGGGTCGCGACCTTCGCCCTCCTCTACTCCACGCAGGCGCTGCTGCCCGCGATCTCCGCCGGGCTCGGTGTCACGGCGAGCCAGGCGAGCTGGACGGTGTCGGCGGCGACGGGCGCGCTGGCCGTCTTCGTACTGCCGCTGAGCGCGCTGTCCGAGCGGTTCGGGCGGCGCACCCTGATGACCGTCTCGCTGGCGGTCGCGGTGGCGGTCGGGCTGCTGGTGCCGTTCGCGCCCAACGTGGAGTCCCTGGTCGCGCTGCGCGCCGTGCAGGGCGCGGCGCTCGCGGGGCTGCCTGCCTCCGCGATGGCGTATCTCGCGGAGGAGGTCCGGCCGAAGGCGCTGGTCGCCGCGATCGGGCTGTTCGTCGCGGGCAACAGCGTCGGCGGCATGAGCGGCCGGATCGTCACCGGCTGGGTCGCCCAGCTCTGGGGGTGGCGCGCGGCGCTGGGCGCGGTCGGTCTGATGGCCGTGGCGTGCGCCGTGGCCTTCCGGATCCTGCTGCCGAAGGCACGGAACTTCCACCCGCGCTCGCTCAGCCCGGCGGGGCTGGCGCGGACGGTGGCCGGCCATCTCGCCGATCCGCTGCTGCGCCGGCTGTACGCGATCGGCGGGCTGTTCATGACGGTCTTCGGCGCGGTCTACACCGTGATCGGCTACCGGCTGGTGGAGGCGCCGTTCAGCCTGCCGCAGGGCGTCATCGGCTCGATCTTCCTGGTCTACCTCGTGGGTACGGTCTCCTCGGCGGCGGCCGGCCGGCTGGTCGCGCGGCTGGGGCGGCGCGGCGCGCTCTACCTGGCCGTCGGTACGACGACGGCGGGGCTGCTGCTCTCCCTCGCGGACGCGCTCGCCGCCGTCCTGCTGGGCCTGGTCCTGATCACGGCGGGCTTCTTCGCGGGCCACGCGGTCGCCTCGTCCGCCGTGAGCCGTACGGCGAAGACGGCGCGGGCGCAGGCGTCGGCGCTCTACCAGTCGTCGTACTACCTGGGCAGCAGCGCGGGCGGCACGCTCGGCGCGATCGCCTTCCACGCGGGCGGCTGGGCCGCGACGGTGGCGCTGGGGCTCGTGGCGGTGCTCGGGGTCGTCTCGATCACGCTGTACGGGACACGGGTCGCGCGCGCCGAGCAGCGCCTGGCGCTCTCGTAGCCCCGTAAGGACGTGCCCCGTAAGGAAGCGCCCGGTAAGACAGCGCCCCGTAAAACAGCGTGAAGACGGCGGAATCCGCGCCATCTGTCTGCGCGGGGCGGCGGCTTCCGGAAGACTGGTCACCAGTGACGCATGACTGGTTTCTACGGGTGGGACGGGCTACCGGGGTGACGCCGTGAGCGAGAGTGCCGCAACACAAGATCTGGACGTCCGGCTGGAGAAGCACCGAACGGAGCTGACCGGCTACTGCTACCGCATGCTCGGTTCCGCGTTCGAGGCCGAGGACGCCGTGCAGGACACGATGGTGCGCGCGTGGAAGAGCTTCGACAAGTTCGAGGGCCGCTCCTCGCTCCGGTCCTGGCTCTACCGCATCGCCACCAATGTCTGCCTGGACATGCTCACGGCGGGCAACCGCAGGGCCCGTCCCATGGACCTCAGCGGCCCCACCCCGGTGGCCCAGGCCCAGCTCAACCCGCAGCCGGAGATCGTCTGGCTGGAGCCGGTGCCGGACGGCCGGGTCCTGCCGTCGATGGCGGACCCGGCGGAGGCCGCGGTGTCCCGGGAGTCGATCCGGCTGGCGTTCGTCGCGGCGCTCCAGCATCTCCCGCCCAAGCAGCGCGCCGTGCTGATCCTTCGCGAGGTGCTGGCGTGGAAGGCGAGCGAGGTCGCCGAACTGCTGGACACGACGGTCGCCTCCGTCAACAGCGCGCTCCAGCGGGCCCGCGCGACGATCGCCGAGTCGGAACCGGCCACGACGGAGACGTCGGACCCGCTGGACGAGGAGCAGAAGGCGCTGCTGGAGCGGTACGTCACGGCCTTCGAGGGCTATGACATGAAGGCGCTGACGGCGCTGCTCCACGACGACGCGAAGTTCACCATGCCGCCGTTCGACCTCTGGCTCCAGGGGCACGACGACATCGTGGCCTGGATGCTCGGCCCGGGCGCCGGCTGCCGTGGCTCGCGGCTGCTGCCGACGTTCGCCAACGGGACGCCGGCCTTCGCGCATTACAAGCCCACCGAGTCGGGCGACGGGTATCTGCCGTGGGCGCTCCAGATCATCGAGATCGAGGACGGCCGGATCTCCACGATGCACTGCTTCCTGGACACCGCGCGGTGGTTCCCGCTCTTCGATCTGCCGATGCGGCTGGAGAAGGAGAAGGACGGGCAGGGGTAGGCGTCACTCCTGCCTGCGGCCCTCTCCCCTGCCCCTCACCCCGCGGCGGGCAGGGGCAGGGGCGCGAACCGGTGGGCCTCCCAGAGCAGCCGGGAGGCCTCCTCCGGGTAGTCGGTGACCGCGTTCGCCGCGCCGTCGAGGACGAGGACGCGCGGCCGCTTCGGGTCGTACGGAGGCCACTGCGTACGACCCGCGGCGAACGCGGCCCATTCGGCGCGGAAGCGGGCCGACAGGGCCTCCGCCTCCGCCGGCGGCTCCTCCCCCATCAGCATCGTCGCGAGCCGGCCCGTGAGGTTGCCGAAGGTCAGCGGTACGTCCAGGGCGTGACAGGCCCCGAGAGCGCCGCCCATCGCGGGGGCCGGCCAGGTCAATTCGTAGCAGCGGACGACGCCCCCGCCGTCCGCGTGCGCCCGCGCGAGATGGAGGCTGGGCATCCGGAACAGCCAGTCGGAGAAGACGAGTTCGTGCAGCCGTTCGGCGTCGGCGGCCGGATGGGCGGCGCGGTAGGCCGCGGCGCTGTCGGCGACCGGTCCGAAGGCCCGCAGGAGGTCACGCGCCTGCTCCTCGGTGACCTGGCCGAGCTGTCCGGCCATGGCGCTGAACAGCCGGTACTCGTCGCGGTTGTGGCCGACGATCAGCTCGACGTCCCGCGCGGCACCGTCCGCCAGCGCCTCCCAGGGCGCGCGCGGCAGTACATCGCCGTCGACCACCGGTGAGTACGGCACAGCCGTACGGGCGACCGCGCCCCAGCGGTCCTCCCGGGCGGGCATCGTACGCGCGACCGCCTCACCCGCGGTGACCAGCCGGTCGGGCGCGAACGCCGCCAGCTCCGCCACCGTCGGCCGGACGTCCGGGCCCAGTTCGGCGGCGATCGCGGTGGAGAGATCGGCGGCCAGCTCGGGCGAGAAGTAGGTACCGGGCACGCTCTGCGCGATGGCCCGCGAGAACAGCCCCGCCGCCCGCTCCATGACCAGCAGCGCGGCGATCGAACCCGCGCCCGCCGACTCCCCGAAGACGGTGACCCGGCCGGGGTCGCCGCCGAACGCGGTGATGTTGTCCCGTACCCACTCCAGGGCGGCGACCTGGTCGAGCAGGCCACGGTTGGCGGGCGCCCCCTCGATCCAGGCGAAACCCTCCACCCCGACGCGGTAGTTGAGGGTGACCACGACCACGCCGCCGTCGCGGGCGAGCCGACCGCCGTCATAACCGGCGTCACCCGCGGTCCCCGACATGTACGCGCCTCCGTGGATCCACACCATGACCGGCAGCCCGGCGGCGCGGTCCGTACCGGGGAGTGCGGGCGACCAGACGTTGACCGTCAGCCACTCGTCCACCCGCGCGGCCGCGTCCCCCTCGCCGTCGCCAACAGGCCGCCCGATCTCATTCGGTACCACCGCCTGCGGGCACGGCGGCCCGTACTCCCGGGCGTCCCGCACCCCCGCCCAGCCGGTGGCGGGGCGCGGCGCGGCGAACCGCAGGGCGCCGACCGGCGGTTGCGCGTACGGGATGCCGCGGAAGACGGCGACGCCACCCTCCAGGCGGCCCCGCACTCTCCCGGCGGCGAGGCTCAGCTCCGTACCGGTCGCCGTCCCTGTCTCCGTCTCCGCGGAATCGGCAGCGGTCATCGGAAGTCCTCTCGGCCGGGCCGACCGGGCGGGTCGGCGGGGTACGCCGCACACGACGCACCCTCCCAACGTCCGGGCCGCGCGTCCGGGTTCCTGGCGTTCCGCGGGTCAGGCCGGCTTGCGGATCAGCAGGCAGGCCTGCGGGACCCGCGCCTCCGGCTCCCTGATCAGCGTGGCGTCCACGACGAGCCCGGCGCCCGTCGCCAGCTCCGCGATGCGGCCGGGCGGCAGCAGATGGACATCGAGGGACATGGGGTGGCCCCCGTACCCCTCCTCCTTGCGCCGCCGTTCGTCACCGACGTGGAAGCCGAGCAGGAGATGGCCGCCGGGAGCGAGCACCCGGTGGAACTCGTCGAACACCGCCGGGAGTACGTCACGCGGGAGGTGGATGATCGAGTACCAGGCGACCACGCCGCCGAGTGCGCCGTCCGCCGACTCCAGGGCCGTCATCGTCCCGATGTCGAAGCGCAGCTCCGGATGGGCCCGCCGGGCGACGCCGACCATCCCCGGGGACAGCTCCACCCCGAACGCGGCCGCCCCGAGGGAGCGCAGATACGCCGTCACATGACCGGGACCGCACCCCACATCGGCGACAGGACGCCCCCCGGCGGCCCGTACGAGCGCGGCGAAGGCGCCCAGCATCGCCCGCCCCAGCACATCCCTCTCGAACGCGGGGCGTACGAGCGCGGCGTAGTCGACGGCGACGGTGTCGTACGACGCCCGGGTCTCACTCAGATAGGTCGGCTCGGTCACGCCGGGGACCCTACCCCTCCCCCGCCACGCCCTCCCGCTCGGCGGTCCCCGCCATCCCCACCATGCCCGCCAGTCCCACCAGATCCAGCAGCAGCCACAGCTCACGCCCCACACCGCGCAGCCGCAGCGGGCGGCCCTGCCTGCGGGCGTCGAGCCGGAGCGCGGCGAGTACGTCGACGGCCGCCAGGTTCGGCCGCCGCAGCCCGGTGACGTCACAGACGACGGCCTCGGCGGGGCCGGCCTCGGACAGCCGCCCGGCCAGCTCGGCGCGAAGCCGGGGGACGTCGTCGGGGGTGACATGTCCCGCGACGACGAGAACGATCGGATCACTGGCATCCACACCAGGGAGACCGGTCCCACACCCGGAACTCATCGCAGCGGCCCGTGCACGGCCCGTACGCCGCGGGAGGCCGCCGGGGTGGCCTGCGGGGCGGGCCGTCAGCTGACAGGCAGCTCGGAGGTGTCGATGGCCAGGTCGAAGGGGGCGGGGAGGGTGAGCTTGCCCCCGTATTCGACCGCCTGGAGGGTGCGGTATGTACCGCCCTCCGGCTCGCCGTAGAGCGTGGCGGTCGGACTGTCCGACACCCAGGGATCGAGGAGCAGGTAGAGCGGAACGCCTGCCTGGGCATAGCCGTGCGCCTTGGCGATGCGGTCGTGGTTGGCGTTGCTGCGTGAGGTGATCTCCACAACGAGCTTCGCCCGGCTCACGGGAAACAGCTCCCCGGGCACGGGCCGATCCTCCTCCGCCGCCACCATCAGGTCAGGGATGTAGAGGCCCTTGCGACCCGGTACCGCCGCTTCCTGCGTCTGGAAGATTCTCCAGTCGCTCGGGATCACCGCGTACAGAAGCCGCTGCACGCTGTCAGCAGTCGAGTTGTGGTCCCAGGACGGCGTCGGTGACACGGTGATGATCCCCTCGATGATCTCCACCTTGCAGCCCTCGGGTGCGTCCTTCTCCTTCCAGAGACGGACGAGGTCGTCCCAGCCCTGCTCGGGCTCGTGGTCGACGGTGAGTGCGCTCATGGCGGTCTCCTTCGTTGTGTCACCGATTCCAGCATGCCGAACGGGACCGGCGGCCGTCCACCGATCCCGTTCACCCGAATGAGGAAACCGCAGGTCAGGCGATACGTTCCCGCACCACCGGCGTGGTCGCGTACGCCGTGCCCGCCGGGCTGATGTCGTACGTGCCCTCCAGGGCCTCGGCCGCGTACGCGAACTTCTCCGGGGTGTCCGTGTGCAGCGTCAGCAGGGGCTGGCCCGCGGTCACCCGGTCGCCCGGCTTCGCGTGGAGTTCGATGCCCGCGCCCGCCTGGACCGGGTCCTCCTTGCGGGCGCGGCCCGCGCCCAGGCGCCAGGCAGCGACGCCCACGCCGTACGCGTCGAGGCGGGTCAGGACGCCCGTGGCCGGGGCCGTGACGACCTGCTGTTCGCGGGCGACCGGGAGGGCCGCGTCCGGGTCGCCGCCCTGTGCCGCGATCATCCGGCGCCAGACGTCCATCGCGGAGCCGTCGGCGAGGGCCTTCGCCGGGTCGGCGTCCTTCAGGCCCGCCGCGTCGAGCATTTCGCGCGCCAGGGCCAGGGTCAGTTCCACCACGTCGGCCGGGCCGCCGCCGGCCAGCACCTCGACGGACTCGCGGACCTCCAGGGCGTTGCCCGCGGTGAGCCCGAGCGGGGTGGACATGTCGGTGAGGAGCGCGACGGTCCGTACGCCGTGGTCGGTGCCCAGGCCGACCATGGTGGCGGCGAGTTCGCGGGCGTCCTCGATGGTCTTCATGAAGGCGCCGGAGCCGACCTTGACGTCCAGGACCAGCGAGCCGGTGCCCTCGGCGATCTTCTTCGACATGATGGAGGAGGCGATCAGCGGGATCGCCTCGACGGTGCCGGTGACGTCCCGGAGCGCGTACAGCTTCTTGTCGGCGGGGGCCAGTCCGTCGCCCGCCGCGCAGATGACCGCGCCGGTGGTGTCGAGGACATCCAGCATCTCGGCGTTGGAGAGCAGGGCCCGCCAGCCCGGGATGGCCTCCAGCTTGTCGAGGGTGCCGCCGGTGTGGCCGAGACCGCGCCCGCTGAGCTGCGGTACGGCGGCGCCGCACGCGGCGACCAGCGGGGCCAGCGGGAGGGTGATCTTGTCGCCGACGCCGCCCGTGGAGTGCTTGTCGGCGGTGGGGCGGGACAGCGCGGAGAAGTCCATGCGCTCGCCGGAGGCGATCATGGCGGCGGTCCAGCGGGCGATCTCCGTACGGTTCATGCCGTTGAGCAGGATGGCCATCGCCAGCGCCGACATCTGCTCGTCGGCGACCTCGCCGCGCGTGTAGGCGTCGATCACCCAATCGATCTGCTCCGGGCTCAGTTCGCCCCGGTCGCGCTTGGTGCGGATGACGGAGATGACGTCCATGGCGGTCCTAATCCTTGCGTTTGGCTTACGTACGTACAGCGGCCCCGGCGCCGCCGGATCGCGGCGGGGCCGGGGCCGGGTTCAGTGGGACCGGCCGTTCCCCGGTCGGCCGTTCCCCGACGGACCGTTCTTCAGGTGGCCGGGGCCGAAGGCCTGCGGGAGCAGGTCGGCGAGGGTGCGGATTCCGTCCGGGGTCTCCATGACCAGCTCCGGGCCGCCGAACTCGTACAGCAGCTGCCGGCAGCGTCCGCACGGCACCAGCACCTCCCCCGCGCCGTCGACGCAGGTGAAGTGGGTGAGCCGGCCGCCGCCGCTGAGCTGGAGCGCGGAGATCAGCCCGCACTCGGCGCAGAGTCCGAGGCCGTACGAGGCGTTCTCGACGTTGCAGCCGGTGAGCGTGCGGACCGGGGCGCCGTCGCCGGCCACCGCGAGCGCCGCGACCCCGACCGGGAAGCCGGAGTACGGGGCGTACGCGCGGGACATCGCGTCCCGCGCCGCCGCCCGCAGCGCCTCCCAGTCCACCTCGCCCGGGGCCGGGGCCGAAGCCCCGGCCGGCGCGCCCGGCGCCGTCATTTCCCTTGGCCCTTCCGGTACGGGAGTCCGTCCGCCTTGGGCATCCTGAGCCGTTGCGCGGAGAGCGCGAGGACCAGCAGCGTGGTGACGTACGGCGCGGCGTCCACGAACTGGCTGGGCACCTGGTCGGTCAGCGCGTACCAGACGAAGAGCAGGGCCGAGACGGCCGCCGAGATCACCGCGGGCAGGTACTTCTTCTTGTAGAGCTGCCAGCAGACGACCAGCACCAGCAGGATCGCGAGGAGCAGCAGCATCGCGTGGACGTTCTCGGCGCCGCCGCGCAGCTTGAGGCTGTCGGTGAAGCCGAAGAGCCCGGCGCCCAGGGCCATGCCGCCCGGCATCCAGTTGCCGAAGATCATCGCGGCGAGGCCGATGTAGCCGCGCCCGCCGGTCTGGCCCTCCTGGTAGATGCCGGTGGAGACGATGGCGAGGAAGGCGCCGCCGAGCCCGGCGAGGCCGCCGGAGACGACGACGGCGATGTACTTGTACTTGTAGACGTTGACGCCGAGGGATTCCGCGGCGACCGGGTTCTCGCCGCAGGAGCGCAGGCGCAGGCCGAACGCCGTACGCCACAGCAGCCACCAGGTGCCGGGGATCAGCAGCAGGGCGACGACGGTGAGCAGCGAGAGGCCGGTGACCAGGCCGCCCACCAGGCCGGCGAGGTCGGAGACGAGGAACCAGTGTCTGGCCTGGAGGTCCTGCATCCAGTCGGAGAGTCCGGGGATGGTGATCTCGGTGATCGAGTCGACGCGGGGGGACTGCTTGGAGGAGCCGCCCTCGGCCGCGTCGAAGGTGAACTTGGAGAGGTAGCGGGTGGCGCCGACGGCGAGGATGTTGATGGCCACGCCGGAGACGATGTGGTTCACGCCGAAGGAGACGGTGACGACGGCGTGCAGCAGCCCGCCGAGCGCGCCGCCGATGATGCCGAAGAGGACGCCGGTCCAGGGGCCCCACTGGTAGCCGGCCCAGGCGCCGAACCAGGTGCCGAGGACCATCATCCCTTCGAGGCCGATGTTGACGACGCCCGCGCGCTCGGCCCACAGGCCGCCGAGTCCGGCGAGGCCGATGGGGATGGCGAGTTCGAGGGCGCCGGCGACCTGGCCGACGGAGGTGATGTCGTTGGCGCCGCTGATCAGCCGTACGAGCGAGACCAGCGCGAGCGCGCCGGCGATGATCAGCAGGATGACGGGGAGGGAGAGCGCGGGCCGGCCGCCGCTCTTCTTCGGGGCGGCGCTCGTGGCGGAGACGGTGCTCGTGGTCGTGGTCACAGCGCGGACCCCTCCTTCTCGGTCTTGTCGTCGCCCGACGAGGCGCTCGGTGAGGCGCTCTGCGACGGGTCGCTGTCCGACGGGCCGTGGTCCGGCGTGGCCGCCGTGGTGAGGGCGCCGCCCGCGGCGAGTTCCTCGCCGACCTTCTGCTGCTGGCGGCGGAGCCCGTAGCGGCGGACGAGTTCGTAGCTGACCACGACCGAGATCACGATCAGGCCCTGCATGATCGTGGCGATCTCCTTCTCGTACCCGAACTGGTCGAGGGAGGCCGACGACTTGTCGAGGAAGGCGATCAGCAGCGCGCTGAACGCGATGCCCAGCGGGTTGTTCCGGCCCAGCAGCGCGATGGTGATGCCGGTGAAGCCGACGCCGGTGGGGAAGTCGAGGCTGTACGTGTGGGTGTCGCCCAGCAGGGTCGGCATCCCGGCGAGTCCGGCGATCCCGCCGGAGACCAGCATCGCGGTGAGGACCATCTTCTTGGCGTCGACGCCGGAGGCCTGGGCCGCGCTCTCGCTGGCGCCGGTGGCGCGCAGGTCGAAGCCGAAGCGGGTGCGGCCGAGGACGAACCAGTAGACGATGCCGCAGGCGGCGGCGACGAAGGTGAAGCCGTAGATCTCACCGGCCTCGATGCCCATGTCCAGGCCGGGGAACCAGCCGGACCGCGGGATGTCGCCGGTGGTCAGGTTGTTGGAACCGGGGGGCTGGACACCGAAGTTCTTCGGCAGGATCAGCCAGGCGACCAGGCTGGTGGCGATCGAGTTGAGCATGATCGTGGAGACGACCTCGCTCACCCCGCGGGTCGTCTTGAGGATGCCCGCGATCCCGGACCAGAGGGCGCCGACGAGCATGGCGACGATCACGATCAGGGCGATCTGGAGCGGCCCCGGCAGATCGACGCTGGCGCCGACGAGCGCGGCCGTCATCGCGGCGAGCCGGTACTGGCCGTCGACCCCGATGTTGAACAGGTTCATCCGGAAGCCGATGGCCACGGCGAGGGCGGCCAGGTAGTACGTTCCGGCCTGGTTGACGATCAGCACCTGTACGTCGACGTACCAGGCCGACTCGAACATGATGCGGTACGGCTCGACCGGGTTGGTGCCCGAGACGAGCAGCACCACCGTGGTGAGGGCGACGGCGACGACCAGTGCGAGCACCGGTCCCGCGAAGCCCAGGATCAGCCGGTCCTTGTCGAATTTCTTCATCGGGCGTCGTCCTCCGGGCTCGCGCCGTCGGTGTGCGGGGCCGCGCTCTCCGCCGGTGCCTCCAGGTGGCCGCGGGCGGCGCCGGTCATGGCCGAGCCCAGTTCCTCCGGCGTGATGGTGGCGGGGTCCGCGTCGGCGACGAGACGGCCGCGGTACATGACCCGCAGGGTGTCGGAGAGCCCGATCAGCTCGTCGAGGTCGGCGGAGACGAGGAGTACGGCCAGGCCCTCGCGGCGGGCCTCGCGGATCTGGTCCCAGATCTGCGCCTGCGCGCCGACGTCCACCCCGCGGGTGGGGTGCGCGGCGATCAGCAGCTTGGGACGGTGGCTCATCTCGCGGCCGACGATCAGCTTCTGCTGGTTGCCGCCGGACAGCGAGGCCGCGGTGACCTCGATGCCGGGGGTGCGGACGTCGTACTCGCGCACGATCCGCTCGGTGTCGGTGCGGGCCGCCTTGAGGTCGAGGAGGCCGCCGCGGCTGTTGGGCGGCTCGGTGACATGGCCGAGGATGCGGTTCTCCCAGAGCGGGGACTCCAGGAGCAGGCCGTGCCGGTGCCGGTCCTCGGGGATGTAGCCGATGCCGTTCTCGCGGCGCTTGCGGGTGGGCGCGTGCGAGATGTCCTCGGTGCCGAGGGTGATCACGCCGCCGTCGGGGTCGCGCATCCCCATCAGCGCCTCGATGAGCTCGGTCTGGCCGTTGCCCTCGACGCCGGCGATGCCGAGGACCTCGCCGCGGTGGATGGTGACATCGATCCCGGCCAGGACCTCGCGGACGACGCCGTCGGGGTCGGTGGCGGTCAGCCGCAGTCCGTCGACGGTGAGCACCGGGACGTCCGTGACGGTGGACTCGCGGGTCTCCGGCGAGGGCAGCTCGCTGCCGACCATCAGCTCGGCGAGTTGCTTGGTGGTGGTGTTCGCCGGGTCGGCGGTGCCCACGGTGGTGCCGCGCCGTATGACGGTGATGTCGTCGGCGACGGAGAGCACCTCGCCCAGCTTGTGCGAGATGAAGATGACGGTGAGGCCCTCGGCCTTCAGCTCCCGCAGGTTGTCGAAGAGCGCGTCGACCTCCTGGGGGACGAGGACGGCGGTGGGCTCGTCGAGGATCAGGATGCGGGCGCCGCGGTAGAGGACCTTGAGGATCTCCACGCGCTGACGGTCGGCGACACCGAGGTCCTCGACGAGGGCGTCGGGCCGCACTCCGAGACCGTACGCCTCGGAGATCTCCTTGATCTTCTTGCGCGCCTTGGTGCCGATGCCGTGCAGCTTCTCGCCGCCGAGGACGACGTTCTCCAGGACGGTGAGGTTGTCGGCGAGCATGAAGTGCTGGTGGACCATGCCGATGCCGCGCGCGATGGCGTCGGCGGGACCGGCGAAGGCGGCCTGCTCACCGTCGATCGTGATGGTGCCCTCGTCCGGCTTCTGCATGCCGTAGAGGATCTTCATCAGGGTCGACTTGCCGGCCCCGTTCTCGCCGACGAGGGCGTGGACGGTGCCCTTGCGGATGGTGATGTCGATGTCGTGGTTGGCGACGACACCGGGGAACCGCTTGGTGATGCCGTGCAACTCCACGGCGGGAGGGCTGCTGGACGCGTTGATGACGCACTCTCCTTGGCGGGAAAGGAGTGGGGGCGGAGGGGGTGGCAGGGCGGGGTGAAGCTATCGCGCCGGAGGGTGGTCTACACGCATTGCGCTGCCGAATCGTAAGGAGGGAGTGCCGGGTGCGCCGGGGGCCCGGGCGGCGGCTTGGTGCCGTCGCTCCGGGCCCGCGGTCACGTACCGACGTACCGCATGTACCGCATGTACCGCTTGTACCGTGTGGACCGCTCGGTCGGCCGCTGGGGCCGGGGGCCGTTACGGGGCGGTCTTGACGGTGATCTTGCCGTCGATGATGTCCTTCTTCGCCTTCTCGACGGCGGAGACGACATCGGTCATCTTGGTGTACGCCGGGTTGGAGTCGGCCAGGCCGACGCCGTCCTTGTCCAGGCCGTACCGGATCTCACCGGTCTCGGGCTTGCCGTCCTTGACCGACTTGATCAGGTTGTAGACCGCGTCGGAGACGTCCTTGGTGACCGAGGTCAGGATCTTGTCCTTGTACTTGGCCAGACCCGCCTGCTCGTACTGGTCGGAGTCGACGCCGATGGCCCACTTGCCGGCCGTCGCGGTCGCCTCGATGGCACCGAAGCCGGCCAGACCGGCGGCGTGGTAGACCACGTCGGCCTTCTTGTCGAGCTGGCCCTGCGCGGCGGCCTTGCCGAGGTCGGGCTTGGAGAAGCCGTCGAAGTTCGGGGGCTGCGTCAGGTACTGCGACAGGACCTTCACCGACGGGTCGGTGTCCTTGACGCCCTGCTCGAAGCCGGCCTGGAACTTCTTGATCAGCGGGGTCTCGACACCGCCGATGAAGCCGACCGTCTTCGACTTGCTGACCTTGGCCGCGGCGACGCCCGCGAGATAGGAGCCCTGCTCCTCGTTGAACACCATGTTGGCGATGTTCTTGTCGGTCATCGAGGAGTCGTCGATGATCCCGAAGGAGACCTTCGGGAACTTCGGGGCGACCTTCTTGATGGCGGGCGCGTAGGCGAAGCCGATACCGATCACCGGGTTGTTGCCGGCGCGGGCCAGGTCGGTCAGGCGCTGCACCTTGTCGGCGTCGGCCTCCCCGTCCGTCGGCTCGGAGTCGGTGCCCTTGATGCCGAGGTCCTTCTCGGCCTTGGCCAGACCGGCGTAGGCGGCGTCGTTGAAGGACTGGTCACCCTTGCCACCGACGTCGTAGGCGATGGCGGCCTTGGCCTCGTTGGAGTCGGTTCCGGCGTCCGACGACGACTTGCCGCCACAGGCGGTGACGGAGAGCGCGAGTGCCGCTGACGCGACGCCCACTGTGGCTATCCTGGTGATCCGGCGCAAGGGAGGCTCCTTCTGGCCTAAGCGCCTCTTCCGGCGCTGGTTTCGCCGCGATCGTAACGCGCGTAGATGTCAGATAAAGACCTGTACGGCAGCCGTTATCGGATCGTCGCGAACGGGAAGCGAACAGCAGGGGATCAGCGGGCGCACCAGGGCCACCGGCCGGTTACGGACGGTCGCCGTCGAGGAGCGCGGCGGCGGTGAAAAGCTCCACGCCGACCTGGATGGCCCGTTCGTCGACGTCGAAATCGCCACGATGCAGGTCGTACCGGGCCTGGCTGCCGGGGGTCCGCACGCCGAGCCGCGCCATGGCTCCCGGGACCTGTTCGAGGTACCAGGAGAAGTCCTCGCCGCCGAGGCTCTGCTCGGTGTCCTCGATCGCATACGATCCGCGGCGCGCGGCCTGGGCGGCACGGAGCAGTTCGGCGACGGTGCCGTCGTTGACGACCGGCGGCACTCCCCGTACGTACGTGATCTGCGACTTGGCGCGGTGCAGTGTGGCGACCTCGTCGACCGCGGCGTGCACCAGGTCCGGCGCGTCGCGCCAGGCGGCCAGGTCCAGGCAGCGGACGGTGCCGGAGAGCTCGGCGTGCTGCGGGATGACGTTGGGGGCGTGGCCGGCCTCGATACGGCCCCAGGTGACGGCGAGTCCGGAGCGGGCGTCGACGCGGCGCGCGAGGAGCGCGGGGACGTCGGTGGCGACCCGGGAGACGGCGGTGACCAGGTCGGTGGTGAGGTGCGGGCGAGCGGTGTGACCGCCGGGCCCGTCGAGGGCGATGTCGAGCCGGTCGCACGCCGAGGTGATCGGTCCGGTACGCAGCCCGATCGTTCCGGCGTCGACCTTGGGGTCGCAGTGCACGGCGATGATCGAACCGACACCGTCCAGGGCCCCGGACTCGATGGCGTCGGCGGCGCCGCCGGGGAGGACCTCCTCGGCGGGCTGGAAGATCAGCCGTACGGCGTTCGGCAGCAGCCCCTGGCGGTCGAGACCGGCGAGGACGAGCCCGGCGCCGAGCACGGCCGCGGTGTGGACGTCGTGCCCGCAGGCGTGCGCGCGGTCGGGCACGGTGGAGCGGTACGGGACGCCGGTCTTGGTGTCCGGGATGGGCAGACCATCGATATCGGCGCGCAGGGCGAGCATGGGGCGCGCGGGGTCCGGGATGCCGATGTCGCAGACGAGTCCGGTGCCGGTGTTGAGGACACGCGGCGCGAGTCCGGCCTGCTCCAGCCGGCGCTTGATCGCGGCGGTGGTCCGGAACTCCTGGTTCCCCAGCTCGGGGTGCATGTGCATGTCCCGGCGGAAGGCGATCAGCTCGTCGCGCAGGGCGTCGGGCAGGGTGCCGGGGAGCGCGGGGTGCGTCGGTTCCCCGGGCTGATCGGTCTCGGACTCGCAGGACATCAACTGGCTCACCTGTCGAAGGGTAGGCCCCTTTAGTGATCAACCAACCCTGGATCAACAAAATTTCAGCCACTCAGGGGAAGAAATTTTATGCCCTTGCGCATGGCGATCACCCACAGTGGGTATACCGCGCCATTTCGGTGGAGTGCCCCGGCCGGGGTGGGGAACGAGGTCACCATGCGGCCGGACTCCTGTTCGGCCCGCCACCTCCCCGGCACCGGCCCGCCACCTTCCCGGGGGCGGGCCGGTGCCGGTCGGAAGACCGACGGCGGTCAGAAGATCGACGACAGTCCGCTGGTGATCGAGGAGACGAGTTCCTTGCCCTCCGACGCGACCTTGTTCACCGCGGGGGCCACCTTCCGCGCCACCGGCACCACCCACTTGGACTGGCCGAATGTGACCCGGCTCAGGGCCGTGGAGGCGACGGCCTCCAGGAACGCGCCGCTGGTGAACCCGTTCTCGATGCCTTCGAACAGGGAGCTGAGTGTGGCGGCGCCCAGCGAAATGGCGCCGACCCATCCCGCGATCGGGAGCAGCGGCGGGAAGACGAGGCCGGCGAGGCCGAGGCCGGCGGCGAGGAGTCCCGAGCCGACGCTGACGTAGCCGAGGGCGTCGGCCCACCAGCCCGCGTCGGACCACCAGTCCTCCTTCTCGGCACCGGTGCCGTTCTGGTTGACGTCGTCGTGGGTGCCGCTGTCGGCCGGGTTGTTCCCGTTGTTCCGGTCCTCCCGCGCCTTCTCCGCGGCCCGGCGGGCGGCCTCCGCGATCTCGGCCTGGCGCTTCTGGGCGGCGATCGCGCGGGCCTGGCCGGCCGCGGTGGCCGCCGTCCGCGCGTCCTGGCCGGCCTGCAGCGCGGACTGGCGGGCACTGGCCGCGGACGCCTGGGCGCTGTAGGAGGAGTTCAGGGCCGAACGGGCGGAGTCGATGGCCTGGTTCGCCGAGTAGTTCGCCGAGCGGGACGCGCTCCGGGCGGTCGCCGCCGCGGCCCTGGCCTGGTTCGCCGAGGTCTGTGCCGCCGACGCGGATGCCTCCGCGGCATCGGCGAGCTGCTTCGCCTCCGTCGCGTACCCGTCGGCCTTCCGCGACGACTCCAGCGCCTTGTCCGCCCACTGCTGGGCCTCCGCGGCGGCCTGCCGGGCGTCGGCGCCCGCCTTCGACGCCAGCGCCGCGTTCTCCTGCGCGGTCTGGGCGATCTTCGCCGCGGCGGCGATCGCCCCGCGGATCGCCGAGATGTGGGTGGCGGAGTCATGGTCGAGCTGGGCCGTCGCGTACTGCACGACCTGGACGAAGTTCCGGCGCATCCACGTCGGGCCCTCCAGGGCCACCTCCCCGTACGACTTGGTGTACTCGCCGCCGGTGGCCACCAGGGACGCGGTGGTGACGGCGTCGTCCTCCCGCAGGGCCGCCGGGTAGGTGCGGTCGAAGAAGTCCTGCAGCGCCTCCGGGGTGTTCGCGTTCAGCGCGTCGTTGGCCGCCTTGATGACGGCCTTGCCGGGCTTCTGGCCGATGATGCGGACGATCTGTACGCGATTGTCGTCCTGCGAGGCACGGATCACCCCGGAGGTGATGAAGTCGCCCACCGCCGTGGAGCTGGAGCTCTCCAGCGCCCGCTGGGCCGCCTCCGCGATCGTGGGGCTGGATATCTGGGCGAGGTAGAGGACGGTCTCGCGGTCGTCCTGCCCCTGTGCGAGCTGCCGGTCGAGGTCGACCCAGCCGAGTACGTCGTCGTCGCTGCCGGCCAGCGCGAACCCGGCGGCCTCCCGCGTCCACGCGCCCTTCGCCGCGAGCAGTCCGGTGGCGGCCTTGCGGCCCAGCGTGGCGGCGAGGGCCAGGTCGTCCGTCCGGAGCGCGGCCTCGGCGCCGGCGATCAGATCCTTGACGGCCTGTGAGGTCTGCGCCTCCTGCGCGCGCTTGTTCTCGTACTCGGCCTTGTCCGCCACCTCGATCTCGGCCAGCAGCCGGGCCTCGTCGAGGCCCTGGAGTTTCTCCTGCTGGAGCCGCGCCAACTCCGCGTCCCGCGCCGCCTGTTCCACGGCGATGGCGGCTTCCACGGTCTTGGTGGCGGTGTTGGCGGCCTTGACGGCCTCGGCCGCGTGCGCGGTGGACCGGTTGGCGTAGTCGATGGCCTGGCCCGCGTACTTCACGGCCTCGTCGGCGGCGTCGGCCGCCTTCTCCGCGTGGTCGGCGGCGGAGTTGGCGGCGTCGCGCGCGGTACGCGCCGCGGCGGCGGCCGTGTTGGCCAGGGCCTGGGCGGTGGAGGCGGCGTTGGTGGCCCGGTTGGCGGCGGTGCTCGCGATCGCCGCCTGCCGCCTGGCCTCCGCGGCCTCCGACTGCGCGGCGCCCGCCGCGGCGGCGGCCTGCGCGGACGCGGCGGCGGCGGAGGCCGCGTTGCGGGCGGCGGAGGCGGCCGAGGAGCCGGCGCTCGCGGCCTGCGCGGAGGCGGCCGCCGCGTAGTCGGCGGCCTTGGCCGCGGTACGGGCCCGCGCGGCCGAGTTACGGGCGGCGACCGCGGCGTTCTTGGCCGCCGCCGTCTTGGAGGCGTCCTTGGAGGCGGCGATCGCGGCGTTGTAGGCCCGGGAGGCGGCCCCGCCCGCGGTGGCGGCGGCCTGGGAGGCCGCGGTGGCCGCCCAGGAGGCGCGACGGGCCGCGTTCACGGCGGAGTTGGAGGCGTTGATGGCGTTCCGGGCGGCGTTCGCCGCGCCCTTGGCCGCGCCGGCCGCCTTGCGCGCCGCGGCCCCGGACCTCTGCACGTCGTCCTTGGCGGCCTCGGCCTCGGCCGCGGCCTTCTCCGCCGCCTCCTTGGCCTTCTCCGCGGCGGTCCGGGCCCGCTCGGACGCCTCGACGGCCAGGTCGGTCTCGGCCTGGGCGCGCTTGCCCTCCCGCTCGACGACCGCGACGAGTTCCTCGATGGTCGCCGCCTCCTGGTCGCGGGCGCGGGCGATGTGCTGGCCGGTGTCGAGGAACCACTGGATCTCCGTCCCGCCGCCGCTCAGCGCGCGGTCCGCGTACTTCCGTACCTCGGGCCCGGACTTGAGGAGCATGGCCGTGACCTGGACCCGCGCGTCCTCCAGGCGGGCGGTGAACTGCCCCGCGGAGAGGAAGTTCTCCAGCGCCTTCCGGGTGCCCGCGTCCAGGGCCGTGGAGGCATCGCGCTGGACCGCCTTGTCGCCGGTGGCCGACACGGTGGCGGTCGCCACCCGCAGGTCCTCCAGCAGGGCGGGCTCGAAGCCGTCCTTGAGGAAGGCGGCGATGGCGCCGTCGCCGTTGTCGAGGGCTGCGACTGCGTCACGGCGCAGGCCCTTGCCGGCCCGGGCGAGGCAGCTGACGATCGCGACGCGGTTGTCCTCCGCGGTCACCTTCGGCAGCGTCTCGGCGAGGAAGGTACTGATCTCCGTGTCGGTGCCGAAGAGCACGTCGGCCGCGGCGGCCTTGGTGGCCTTGCCGCCCGTCATCCACGCCGTGACCACCTCCGCCCGCTCGGTGTCCGGCAGCGTGAGCGGACCGGACTCCGGCTCGTCCGCCGTGGCGGCGCGGGCCACGGGGGTCCAGGCCAGCGGTGAGGCCGCGGCGGCCGTGACCGCGGCGAGCGCGCCGAGGAGCCGTCTCCGACTCCAGAACATGGTCTGCATAGGGGTGGTCTCCTCGTGTTTTCCGCCGGTGAGGCAGATCAACGATCACTGACGCGGCAGGCTCCCCGTACGCCCGGGCTGTCATGTGCGGCACCAGCGAGGCGTGAGCGCGGCCTGTGCGATGAACGGGACCATACCAACCTGCGTTCATGCAGAAATCAATTCGGCGTAGCCAAAAATAAAACATGGCGGGGTGGCACCCGGCGGCAGGAACGTGTTATTCCCGAGAAGCGGAATGACAGCCTTCGTTATGCGTTCTTTATCAGCGCCGTACAACCCTCACTAAACGTGACGAGGGTCACAGATCATCGTCAACTGACGTCCTTTTTATGGTCGTTGAGGGAGTGGACAGCGCCGGTGAGGCGAGATGCCATGGGCGCGACGAAGCGGCTCCCCGGGTTCGGGGAGGGCCTGTTTCTTCACGGGGGCATAGAAGTGAAATTCCTTGTGGACCACTTGTGCCCGTCGAAGGGCCGGGGTTTCCATCCGCAATACGGATGCCTTCTCGCCAGTCTTGAACCACGTTACGGACATGGATTCGGAACCAACGGATTTAGGAATGCGATGAAGGCACGCACCACAATTGCGGCGAGGCCGCAGCGGAAGAGATTCCTGGCCCGGACGCTGGGCGCGGCGGTCGTCGGCGCCCTCGCCTGGGTCGCCCTGGCGTCCGGCTCCGGCGGCGCCACCGCCGGGACGGGCGCCGCCGCGACCGTCGCGGACGACGCCCCCGGCTACGCGGTCGAGGACTTCGACTACCCGGGAGCCGACGAGATCCTGGAGGAGCGGGGCATCGTCCTCAAGCGCGGCGACGGCCACATCACCCTGGCCGACTGCGGGAGCGGCAGCGGCCTCCTGGAGATCATGGCCCGCAGGGAGGCGGCGAACATCTGCTTCCGGGTCGTCGGCAACTCGGGCTGGCTGACCATGGAGATCCCCGCCGTCTACGCCGTCAAGGGCAACGACTACGACACCGAGGTCGACATGACCGTCGGCTCCGAGGAGAAGTCCTTCGACATCGTCAAGAACACCTGGACCGCGGTGGGCGAGAGCGCCGAGGAGCAGAACCGCGAGCACATGCTCGTGGAGATCAGGACCTCCAAGTAGTGCCCGGGAGCCCGCGTTCCGGCCCCGGCCCCGACCCGTCGTCCGATCTGCCTCCGAGGAACTCACTCATGCGACCGACCAGACCCCTGCTCTCCTGGGCCCTCGCCGCGGCCCTGGCCGCCGGCCCCGTCGCCCTGAGCGCCGCGCCCGCCGCCGCCGTGACCGGCCCCGCCGTCTCCTCCGGTGACACCACCTACGCCTACACCGCCCAGATCATCGTCGGCGGCCACGACCGGGGCTGCTCCGGCGTCCTCGTCGACCGGGAATGGCTGCTCACCGCGGCCAGTTGCTTCGCCGCCGACCCGGTCGCGAGCCTCGCGGTCCCCGCGGGCAAGCCGCAGAAGAAGACCACCGCCACCATCGGCCGCACCAGCCTCACCGGCACCGCGGGCGCGGTCCGCGAGGTCGTGGAGCTGGTGCCCCGTACCGACCGCGACGTGGTCCTGGCCCGGCTGAACCGCCCGGTCACCGATGTCACCCCGCTCGCGCTGGCCACCACCGCGCCCGCCGCGGGCGAGGAACTGAAGCTCGCCGGGTACGGCCGCACCAAGACCGAGTGGGCGCCGCTCAACCTGCACACCGGCACGTTCTCGGTGGACGGCACCGACGCCACCACCGCCACGGTCACCGGCAAGGACAACGTTGCCGCGTGCATGGGCGACACCGGCGGCCCGCTGGTCCGTACGACCGGTGGCACGCCTCAACTCGCCGCGCTGAGCAGCCGGTCGTACCAGGGCGGCTGCTTCGGCATCGACGCCGAGGAGACCCGCACCGGCTCCATCGCGGCCCGCGTGGACGACCTGGCCGGCTGGGTGGACTCCGCGGTCGGCGCGGTCCGTATCACCGACTACAACTGCGACGGCGTCGAGGACATCGCGATAGCCGACCCCCGGGCCACCGTCGGCGGCGACGCCCAGGCGGGTCTCGTCCGGGTCGTGTACGGCGGCGGGAAGGGCATCGCCGAGATCACCCAGGACCTCGACTGGGTGCCGGGCGGCTCGGAGGCCGGCGACTGGTTCGGCGAGTCCCTCGCCACCGTCGACTACAACGAGGACGGCTGCACCGACCTGGTCGTCGGCACCCCCGCCGAGGACCTCGGCGGCGAGGCAGAGGCCGGTTTCGTCCAGATCCTGTACGGCGCGCCCGGCGGCCTCGGCACCGGGGCGCTGAAGGCCACGCACTTGGAGCAGGGCCAGGGTTCGGGCAGCATCGGGGCCTCCGCCTCCGAGGCCGGCGACCGCATGGGGGACTCCCTGGCGGCCGGCACCACCGCCGCCGGTGAACCGTTCGTGGTGATCGGCGTGCCCGGCGAGTCCATCGGCACCCTCGCCGAGGCGGGCATGTTCTTCTACGTGCGCGGCGGCACCAGCGTCTCCGTCCACCAGGACAGCACCGGCGTGCCGGGCACCGCGGAGGCCGACGACCGCTTCGCCGGCAGCGTCGCGGCCGACGCCAACCACATCGCCATCGGCTCCCCGGGCGAGGCCATCGGCACCGAGGCGGAGGCGGGCGCCGTGGTCGTCTTCAGCCACACCCTCAACTCCGAGAACCGCCCCACCGCGCGGTTCGGCCTCGACCAGAGCCAGGACACCGTCTCCGGCGGCGCCGAGGCGGGCGATCTGTTCGGCGATGCCGTGGCCCTCGCCCCGTACCGTCCCTCGGGCGCCGCGAGCGCCACCGAGTCGATCCTCGCGGTCGGCGCGCCCGGTGAGGACCTGACCATCGGCGGCGCCGACAAGGCCGACACGGGAGCGGCCTACACCTTCCGGGTCACCGCTGCGGGCACCTACAGCCAACTCGCCGGGTTCTCGCAGGGCACCGGCGACGACGACGTGAGCGGCACCGCCGAGGCCGGCGACCGCTTCGGCTCGGCGCTCTCCGCCGTGAACACCGCGCCCCGGGCGGTGTCCACCACGGCGACGATGAGGCTGGCCATCGGTATCCCGGACGAGGCCGTCGACTCGGTGGCGAATGCGGGCGCGATCCTCACCCTCTCGCTGCTCGGCGCCCCCGGCGCCAACGACCGCTGGCTGGAGGCGGGCAACACCGCCGGCATCCCCGGCCCGCCCGGGACCAACCAGTACCTGGGCAGGAGCATCCACTTCACCGGCACCCGCCTGTACGTCGGGATGCCGTACGGCCCGGGCACCTACGGGGCCCTGCACTCCCTGCCGCTGGCCAACGTGACCGCCGGCGCCACCGCCGCCCCGATCACCACGTACCAGCCCGGCCAGGGCGGCCTCCCGTCGGCCGGCTCCCGCTTCGGTCTCGCGGCGCGGTAGCCGGACCGGGCGCCCGCTCGACGCCCCACGGCGAGCGGGTCGGCCACGACCGGGATCCACCGTCGTGGCCGGCCCCAGCCCCGACCACCAGCAGCACGAGCAGCACCTCACACCCGAAAGGCGAGTACGACAATGCGACCATCGTCCTTCCTTGCCCGGTACCGGCGCATGGCCGTCCCGTTGCTGATCGTCCTCGCCGTGGGCGCGACCACCACCGGGACGGCACCCGCGCCCCAGGAGCCGGGGGCATCCTCCCGCCAGGTGGGCAGACTCGACCCGGCCGCGCCGGCCGGCGCTCCCACCCCCACCGAGACCACCGAGACCCGGCCCGTCACCCTGGCCGCCGGGGAGCAGTGCACACCCGTACGCCCCGGCTCCCGCGAGGGCAGGGCGGGTGCCGTGGAAGCCTGCGTCACCACGAGCACCACGCCGGTGCGGCAGGCCGGGCGGGGGGCTCCCGCCGCCGCGCGGCCGGCCGCCTCGGCCGCCGCCGACGACGAGGCCACCTGCACGATCACGATCCCCGGGATGTGGAACTACGGCCGCTTCGGCTACTGCGTGAACGGCCTGACCGTGCTGTACCTGCTCAGGGACGGCAACGGCAAGGAGATAGGCACCGGCACACTGGACGTCGCGACCAGTGCCCTTCTGCCCGCCGACCGTAAGACGTGGAACGAATACGTCACGGTGAGGATGACCGGTGCGACCGGGGCCGTCACGGCCCTGACCGCGAAGTTCCGGTCCGCGTGCTCGGCCGGCTGCAAGGCCACCAAGACCGCCCCCTGGTACGGGGGCGATCTGGTCAAGGACCAGTCCGTCAACGGCTTCGTGTCCTACTCCTCCACGCCGGCCGCCGGCGCGAAGGTCGAGTTCACGACGTCGTACCAGCTGTACGTGACCTCCCCCGGCGCCCAGATCACGGACCCGAGCGCCTCCTGGAGCAACCCGGAGCGGATCCGCTGCGACGACGACGTCCGGGACACGACCAGTTCCACCAGTACACCCGGCCCCGGCTGCGTCGTGCCCAGCGTCATGCCGGTCGTCAGGATGAGTGCGACCGCGCCGGGCTCGGCCGCGGCGGCCGGCTACCTGTGGGCCCAGGAGAACCTCGCCGACGGCTGGGGCCGCGACAAGCCGCTGACCCGGGCGAAGAGCGGCATCGCCGACCGCACGCAGCGCACCTGCGGGGGTTCGAAGCCCTTCGAGGCGAAGCCGGAATACATCGCGGACGACAGCTGCGGCGAGTTCCCCTTCGCGGCGACCCACGAAGGAGGTACCGACGGCGCCCGGTGCGCCGAGGTCATCCCCAACTACAGCAGCGGAGGGTGGGACCTCCTCGAACCGGAGGGCGGCACGGACCCGGGCAGCCCCTGCGCCCGCGTCCACGCCCCGCTCGCGGACAACCAGGCCGCCGAGGCGCAGCTGTTCGAGGGCTTCGTGAACCAGCGAGTGGTGGAGGCCGAGCAGTTCAAGGTCGAGATCACCAGCTCGACCCCCGAGCCTCAGGCGGCCTGCCTGCGGAAGCCACCGGCCGGGGCGCTTCCTTCCAGCAGCGGATGGGTGAAGAACACCACCGAACGGGTCCCGCTGGCCAACAAGACCGTCCCGCTCGGCCCGGCGGGCGACCGGGCGGCCACCGCCGTGACCTGCATCGCGAAGGACGTGAAGGAGGGCAGCCCGGCCGAAGGTGACATCACCGGCTGGGAGGACGCCCGGACGTTCGCCGCCACCCACTCCCCCGGAACCGGGCTCGCCCGGTGTCACCTGATAGCCAACATCCTCGGCGGAAGGGGCGGGGAGCGGGACGGTGGACCGCGCAATCTCGCCCCCTGCTGGCAGGTGGGTATGAACACCGGCACGCCCAGCATGCGGACCTACGAGTTCGCGGCCCAGAGGCTGGTGGGGGACAACGGCTTCGGGGCCAACGACGCGATCCTCTACCAGGTCACACCCCATTACCGGGACGCCACCAGCACCATCCCCGAGGCGGTCACGATGAGCGCTACAGTCGAGCGGGCGGACGGCACCTCACAACCGCTGTTCCCCACCGTCTACATCACCAACACCCAGCGCAACACGGGGCTGTTGAACCTCGGGAACTGATCCCCACCGCTGCGCGCCACGGGAGCCGGAATGAGTCGTACGACACCGCCGCGGCCGCTCGACGTCGCCGCCGTCTTCCCTCAACTGGCCCCGCTGGCACGCACGGCGACCCGGTTGCATCCCCGCCCCGGGTCCCCGTCACCGCACGACAGTTCCGTCGGCGGGCCGCTGCTGTGGCCCGCCGGCGAGCCGTGGCCGTACTGCGACGGCCCGCACGAGTGGGACGGGCTGAACGTCCCCCTCTCGCCGGAGGACGTGCGGGTGCAGCGGCACATCCGGGCGATGGTGGCGAGCCGGCCGGCCGGCATCCCCGAGATGTCCCGGTACACGCCCGAGGAGCGGGCGACCGACAACCGGATCAACGACGGCCGCCCGTGGCCCGAGGGCCCGATCGCCATGCTGCCCGTGGCCCAGTTGTACGTGCGCGACATCCCCCTGCTGCGCCCGCCAGGCCAGGCCGAAGCCGATCTGCTCCAGGTGCTGTGGTGCCCCTTCGACCACCCGGCCCACCCCAGGACCGCGCTGTTCTGGCGCTCCGCCGCCGAGGTCACCGATGTCCTCGGCACACCTCCCGAGCCGCCCGCGGTCCAGTTCCCCGGCTATGTGCCGGAGCCGTGCCTGCTCGCGCCGGAGCAGGTCACCGAGTACCCCAACTTCATGGAGCTGACCAAGGAGTTGCAGCAGCGGCTGAGGGACCGGAGCAGCTGGCAGGCGGCGGGCGCCGCGGTGGACAGCTCCTACGCCGACGCCCCGGAGGAGCTCTACAAGAAGTGGCTGTCCGTCTCACCCGGCTGGAAGACCGGCGGCTGGACCCGCTGGGGCCTCACCGACCCCATGGACCGGACCTGCGCCGCCTGCGGCACCGGGATGGACCCGCTGCTCACCATCGCCGCGTCCGAATGGAACTCCGGCACCGAGAACTGGGCCCCCGTCGGAGACCAGGCCCGCGACCCGCTTCCCCCCGGCACTCCCCCGGCCCACTACACCTCGATCGACCTCGCCGGGGGCTATGACCTGCAACTCCACGCCTGCCCGGCGTCCCCGGACCATCCGCACCTCGAACTGATCCAGTGAGCCCGACCCGCTACGGCCCAGCACGGCGCAACCCAACGGTTCACGCGCGTGTCCACACTGATTTTGTGTCTGGTTGATCGCCAAACCGCTGCTGGCCCTGTACGGACTTCGGATGCTCCGTGGTCTCAAAGCTGACGAACGGAAGACCCTTCTGTAGACGGCCGCTGTCGCGTCGGCTTCACGCCGAGATCCCGGACGACCAGGCGGCGGCACTTGTCGTGGTCGTAGCCGGCCGGTACCACGTCCGGGCGGCGTCGGGGCCGGCCGCGTTTGCCGCGCACCGGCGGCACGGCTTGTTGAGCCCCCTTTAAGGCCCGGATGTGGAAGCCGTCGACCGCCGCCCGGGAGAAGTCCAGGACATTCGCGCTGCGCAGCTTGGCGAGAAGGACCTCGTGCAGCCGCGGTCAGACGGACCACAGGCCCTGGGTGTCAGATCGGCAGGTCCCATCCGGGGCCGTCCTCAGTGCCGAGCCACACCCTCTGACCGGCTGCCGAGACCGTGATTCCAAACCGCTCCTGGTGCGGCTCGTTGGCAGCCTGCCAGCACCGCACGGCCCCTTCGACCTGATCCCACAGACGAACGGGACCCCGCTGGACAACGGTCCACCCACCTTGGGGGTTGGGGGCCGTCCGTGCCTGCGAACCGGTGGACACGTCCCAGAGGATCTGTTCCGCCCCCGCCCCCATGCGTTCGGCCGAGGGCGCCGCGAGCTGCGCGATCCAACCGCCCGTCCAGTCGTCGAGCTTCGCGGGGTCGATCTGGCTCGGACGCTCATCTCCAGGCAACAGGGCCAGCATCGGGCGGGGCGGGCGGTCGTGCGGCCGGGCGATCATAAAGCTGGTGTAGCCGGGCAGGAACCGGCCCGTGGCCTCCCCGGGGCCGGTCACGTCCAGCAAGATGAGGGCGTTGGCATAGCTCCACCCGGACAGCGTGACCAGGATCTTTCCCCCCGGCTGCACCTGGTGCAGCCACGGCAGCGGAATGTATCGGACCGAACAGGTGGCGACCAGCCGGTCGAACCGCCCCCCGTCCGGGTCGCCACGCAACCCGTCACCGATGATCAGCCGGGGTGCGAAACCGGCGGCCTTGAGCGCCACCGCCGCAGCACCACCCACCACCGGGTCGTACTCAATGCTGGTGAGGTTGGCGTCCCCGAGACGGTGCGCACCGAGGGCGGTCGAGTACCCGGTGCCGGTGCCGATCTCCAACACCCGGTGACCGGCCTCGGCGCCGAGTTGCTGCCACATACGCAGCACCAACGACGGCAGGGTGGAGGATGATGACGGGGAGCCGGTCACGGTCCCCTCGGTCACGTCGTCGGGCCTGATCCAACCGTCCAGTTGGGTGATCAGCGTTTCGTCGGAGTAGGCCCCCTCCAGCCATCCGGGCTCCCCCTCCCTGACGGGCCGGTAGCTGGTCGGAACGCTTCCCGTCACCGGCATGAAGTAGGACCCCGTGAACAGCTCGCGCGGAACCGCCATGACGGCGCCGCGCCAATCGGGTTCCGTCAGGGCGCTCTCTTCGGTGAGTCTGTCCGTCAGGGTGCGGCGGAGCCAAGCCGATGTGCTCACCTGTCGGGGCCTCTCTCCAGCTGGTCGGTCAGAGCATGGGCGATTGCCGCAGTGGTCTCCGCCGGCTGCCATGCCCATTGGCCGTTCGGGTTGCACTCAAGGAAGTACCACTCGCCCGCAGGGGTGACGGCGAGGTCGAATGCTCCGTAAATCAAACCGAGTTCGGCAAGGTAGGCAACGATCGCACGCGCGACCGCCCCGGGCACCTCCATCGCTGTGCACGTCATCAAATCCTGGCGGTAGCGCCAGTCAAGATCGGGGCTGTCGATCCGGAGCCCGAACAGTCGGCTACCTACGGCGGTCACCCGCACATCGAACGCCTTGTCGACCTTGGCTTGGAACATGTGTGGGCAGACGGCCACGGCATCGGTGATCTCGGTCCCGTGCACCTCGCGGACCCACACGCTGTGTGGCTGGCCGTCCACGCGGTAAGGCGTGTTCCACACTGGCTTGTAGACCACTCCGCCAGGCTGGTGGCTGGCGAATGTCCGCGCCTCACACGGGTCGTTGGTGATCACTGTGCTGGGCACCAAGAACCCGCAGCGTCGCGCGGTCGAGAGCTGCGCCGGTTTGAACTCGGCGGCTCGGTTGTTCCAGGGGTGATTGACGTAGCACGCGCCCGACAGTGACGCCAGGATGCCGCCCGCGCCCCACAGGGCTTGTTCCGCAGCGAACCGGCGGTCCTGGTCGCTCATCCCGGCCGGCCCCTCATAGGGCGAGGGCCTACGCACCCAGACGGACCGAACCCGGGTGGTGTCCAGTTCCCGGCTTGCCGTGCGCAGGGTGCCCTGCTGGCCGCCCGTACAGTAAGTGGCGGTCAGCGAGGCACCCGTGTGCAGGTCGGCGCCGGGGTCGAGACGGGCCACGGAAACCCGGCGCTCGGCAAGAAGCCGCAACACCACGTCCGCTGTCACGTCGTAGGGGTTGGTCAGCACCAGCACCGACCCGCTGTCACTCATCATCCGAACTCGGGTCCTGGTCGTACGACTCGGCACTGTCCGCGTCGGTCGCGCCCCCCGGACCGGACCCGTCACCGGGGGTGGTCGTGGTGGGCGTCAGGCCACTCGTGCTGGTGCCGTGCTTACCCAGCTCGACCGTCCGCCCGCGCTCGTCCACCGTGACGGCGATCTGCGTTTCGGGGTCGATCACGGGCGTGCACTGCGGGACTGTCGTGGTAGCCGCGTACGGACCCATTCGTTGCGTACCCCACGGTGCGGGCGTCTGCGTCATCTGCGCTGCGCCTCCGTTTCCTGGTGGTGCCGACAGTTCGACAGCTCGAACCACCTAGCGACTCAGTCGCCACGTGCGACGGGTACGGCTCGATGGCCGCGCCCTCTCAGGAAGCCGGTCGATCTGCGCTCGGCTCAGCAAGGGGACGAAGGTACTCACCGGCCGGACTCCCTAGCTCCGATGGGGATGTGAACGCGCAACAGCACGCCCTTGGAAGCGTAGAGCCATGAAAGCGAGTCGACCAGAATGTTTCTTGATATTTCTAGCAATACCCCGAGAGGGTGACCGTACGGGAAATTACTCGCCATCCTCCGGTGCATCGGGAGCGAGATCACTCACCACTCGATTGATGATCGCTCTCGCCGAACGGCCGTAGCTGGCGACGGCTGCGAGCGAATCAAAGATGCTGCTGTACAGGGCGAGTTCCTGGGGCTGGGCAAGGTTCAGCTCTGCCGAGAACGTCTCGACCATCACCCGGTCGTTGTCCAACAGCCAGAAGCCATGCGCGGGCGCGACCACGTACGCCGCCTCGAACCCGATGATGCCGAGCTTCACGTTGGGCAACGCCGAGAGCGCGACGAGTCGGTCGAGCTGCCCGAGCATGACTCCTGGCGGACAGAGCCGGTAGCGCAGCGCCGCCTCGGTCAGCACGAAGTGGAAACGTTTATCCGGCCGGTACAAGACCTCTTGACGCCGCATCCGCGCGGCCACGGCCTCGTTGATGTCGTTGCGCACCTTGAACACGGTGATGCTTTGAGCGAACCGTGCCCTGGCGTACTCGGTCGTCTGAAGCAGGCCGGGGACAAAGGTGGACTCGAAGCCCCGGAAGAGACGCGTCCGGGCGTCCAGGTCGGTGATCTCCTGCTGATGCGGCTTCAAGCCTGTCTTGAGCTGCCGCTGCCACTCTGCGTGCTGGACTTCGAGCGTATGCAGTGAAGCGAGCAGCGCTTCCGTCTGGCCTTCCTTGCCGGTGCTCCGCGTCCACCCACGGATGTCGTCGTCGGTCGGCGTCTGCCGGCCGTTCTCCAGCTTCGACACCTTCGAGGGTGGCCACGCCAAAGACTCCGCGAGCTGCCGACCGCTCATGCCGGCCTGCCGGCGAAGCTCACGGAGCCGTTTGCCCAGCGCGTCGTGTGCCTCGTGCACGCTGGTGACGCGAGTGGTTCTATGTGTCGGCGGCAAAGTCATCCCGTCGTGTGGCGAGGTGCCAGGCGGCATCACGCCAGTAATTGTGCTGCACGATCACGGCAGGATCTTCGATGATTTCACCGCCCAGGAAGTTCTCGTCGTCATCAAAGTGCATCCGCACCAGCTTGCGCGAGTCGAACAACCAGTAGTCGTAGTCCGGGAGATCGGCCGCTTCATTCCTCTTGAGGTAACGGATGTCCTCACCAGCGGCGTTGGTGTACCGCGAACAGAACACACCAAAGCGGCTGTAATCGGTGAGCGGCACCGTCACCACCCGCACGCGCATGAAGCGGCGGCCCTCGGCGGTGGTCTCCCGGATCATGGTCAGCCAGCTCTGGAACCAGTCCAGGTCGACCGTCTCACCCGCAACGAACCGACCCAGCGCTTCTGACTCGTTGGCGGACTTGTAGTGATCGCGTGTCTCCAGCCGAAAAGCCGTGTGCTCGAAGGTACGAAAGAGCTTGCTGAACTCGGGGCCGATGAGCAGGCTCAGCGCTCCTCCCCCTGTCCCAAGTAGCGGAGTGCGTACATCTTGAGTACGTCCTCCGGGATCTCGATGAGCGTCTCATGGTCGGGGACAGGCCCGACGTCGGCGAGCGCCTGAGGGTCCGTCACCTTCCACCCCTGCGCGATGCAGGTCTTGCGGTCGGTGCGGTCGGTGGCGAACAAGGTAGGCGAGTTGCCTTCCTGGGACTCCGGGTCTTTGCCGAGGAGCCGAGCACGCATGTCGTGTCTCCGTTGCTCGAAATTTGGCGAACCGTTCGCCGCCATGGTGTCGGACGGGCGGAACAGCCGTCAATGGAGCGAGGACCGCGCCGCCACACGGAACCGCACCCCTCCCCTGACGGCGGCCGGCCCGCCACCCGGGGAGGGCGGCGGGCCGGAAGTGGTACCGGTGTGGGCGTGCTCAGGCGGTGCGGAACTCTTCGGCGCTCACGGACGCGACGAAGGACGCGAACGAGTCGGCGGGGAACGCCAGTTGCGGACCGCTCGGGCTCTTGGAGTCCCGCACGGGAACCACACCGTGCGAGGCGACGAGGTTGACGGCGACCTCTACACAGGTACCGCCGTTGCCGCTGTAGGAGGAGGTGAACCAGCGAGGAGATGCGTCGGTTGTCACAGGATGCCCTTTCGTACCTCGTTGATCAGGGCCACGGATGCCGCTTGGGAGAGCGCTTCGGCCTGTAGTTGATGGTAGGCCCTCACCAGGGGCACCACGGTAGGGATATCGCGGTCCAGATATCCCCGGGTCTGCGACTCGACATAGGAGACCACGGACCGGTCCGCCAGGGTCAGCAGATTGACCACCCTGCTGAACGGGCACCGCTCTCCTATGGCGAAGGGGACGATCTGGAGCATCGTGTACGACTGATCGGCGAATGCGACCAGCTGCGCCAACTGGGCGCCCATGACCTCGGACCCGCCCACCATCCTGCGGATACAGCTCTCGTCCAATACGGCGATCACGATGGGCGGGTTGGGCCGTTCCAGCGCGGCCTGCCGCTCCGCCAGGAAGGTGAGCCGTTCCTCGGCCTGTTCGGGCGGGATCGTTCCGCGCTTGACGTTCGCCGCCTCCACGGCCGCCGCGTACTCCGGCGTCTGGACCAGCCCAGGGATGGCGCCGACTTCGAAGATACGGATCTCCACGGCGCGCTCCTCGCATCGCACGTACTCCGGGAAGCCCTCCAGCAGGCTGCCCTGCCGAAGATCGCGCCACTCGCGTTCGAATTCATCTCCAACGTCCAGAACGAGATCAGCGCGGCGCGCGAAGCGCAGAGTTGGCGGTTTGCGACCAGTTTCGACAGCGGACACATGCTGTCCTGAATATTCCATCTGGTCCCCGAGGTCGTCCTGCGTCACCCCGCGCGCCTCTCGCACGCTGCGTAAACGCGCTCCGAACGCGGCTCGTGGCGATGCTTCCGGGTTCAGTTCCTTGCGGTTGACCATGGCATGGCTCTCTCTTCAATCCCTGCTGCCAGGTTGCTTGGTTTTCCGAGAGTAGGCGACCCTGAACGCGCTTGGTAGTGGATTCGCTACGGAGAGGAGTCATTCGTGTCCGACGACAGGGTTCCCGCCACGTCGCAGCAGCCCCCGCGTACCCCGGCCCCCGACGGGCCCAAGTCCCCGGTAGAGCGGCGTTCTTCCGGGATCACGCCGGTCCCGCCGTACCCCCCGGTCGACCTCGCCCCCGAGCCCGGTTGCGATCTCTGTGCCTGGTGGGACAGGCGCCGGGAGAATGCCCAGATCGGGATCGATTCGGCGACGCCGCTGGAGTGCGCCCGGCAGATCGCCTCGCACCCCCACCGCAGGGCGGGAGACCTCAGGTGACGTCCGGCGCGCGCGACGGACGGTGTTACCCGGCGCGCCGACTCCAGCGTCTCCAGGCGAACGTGCCTGTCCCCGGGCAGGAACTCCGGGTGGGCATGGCGGTGTTCGACCACAGGACGGACATGCCCGGCTTCATCCGTTCCTTCGCCGGATCGGTGGTCCGCCTGGTCCGGCCCTCGGGCCACACCTGGGAAGCCCCCCGGTTGTCGGTCCGCCCGGCGACCGAGCGGGAACAGACACAGCTCCGCGCCCTCGCCGCCCTGCACCGCAAGCAGCGGCCTCCCGCGCGGAGGGAGGGATGAGCGCCGCCCCGCTCTACCGCCTGACTGTGATCTGCGAGGGGCCGGTCAACGGCACGTGGGTACACGTCGTCCTCGCCGCCCGACAGGCGGCGTCGCCGGACCGCGCCCTGTCCTTCCTGCGCTCTCAGGCCCGGCGCATCGCCGACGGACTCGACCCCGACCCATGGTCCGTGTGGGCCCCTCCGGGCACCCTTGTCCCTGTAGGCCCGCCTGTCCCGGACGCCCTCACCGAACTCCGCTGCTCGTGCGACGACTTCGTGGCTCAGGAGAAGGCGCGGAATCATCTCCTCGCCGGGGCGGCGCTCACCTTCCGCGCCGCCGACCACACCGGGCTCTACCTGCTCACGGCGGTGCCCGTACCCGCGTACCGCCCGTCGGTCCCGGTGCCCCGCCCCGGCCGCCGAAGGCACCGCAGACCCCGCTGGTACGACCGGTTCCGCCCACGGCGACGCCCCGGCCGGATACGGGCTCGGGGTGACGCGAGCCCGGCCCGCCCCCGCGAGGAGAGGGCGGGCCGGGGCCGGTGCGCGAAGGTCAGGCCGGCGACGGCAGCCTCGGCAGCCGGTGGACGTCGCGGGCCGTGCCCGTCACCCCGGAGAGGAAGCCCTGCGCGCGGGGCGACGCCGTCTCCTTGAGCCATTCCGGGGCTATGTCGAGGACCGCGACCCGTACGCCCGTGCCCGTGAGGGCCAGCGGCAGGGTGTGGACCACCGTGGAGGGGAAGCTGAGGACCATGCGGCCGATCGGGCCGCGGCGGGCGATCAGCTCCAGGGGCAGATCGGGGCGGACGATCTCCAGCCCCGTCGCCAGGTGCAGCCGGTGGAGTTTGTCGACGTGCTCCCGGCGGTGGGCGAAGTAGCGCGTCGCGCCGTGCGTACGGGCGAGCGCGGTGACCGCCTCGGTGTACTGGTCCGCGTCGACCACGCCCGTCTCGACCAGCGAGGTGCCGACCATGTCGGCGCCGGTCGTGATCCGCGGCGGCCCGAAGGTCGCGCGTGTCCAGGCGAAGGTGTTGGCCGTCACGGTGATGCCTTCCGGCACCTCCTCGACCGGCATCGAGGTGAAGACCTCGACCGTGCGGGCGGCCGACGGCATGAGCCGCCGGCGCGCGGCCGCGGTGACCGGTGCCAGGACCAGTTCCCGCGGCCCGCGCGAGCCACCGCGCCGGTGCCAGCGCACCAGCCGCTCGCCCCGGGCGAGCTGCCCGATGAACTCCATCGTCGCGGTGCCGTCGTCGACGACCGTCAGCTCCTTGGTCTGCACCAGGGCCAGCAGGAGCTGTACGTAACGGGAGAACGGGTCACCGATGACGACCCGGTCCGCCTTGCGCAGCAGTGGTGCCAGCTCCCGTACCGTCCGCAGCGGCGCCCCCGCCCCACCGCGCGCCTCCTGCCAGCGCACCGTGAACCCCGCGTCGCGGGCCAGCTCGGCCACCCGGCGGAGCTGGCCGCGCGACATCGGGTCGGTGGGCGACAGGACGACGATGGTGAGCGCGTCGGCCGTGCTGCTGAGGTGCGCCCACTCCAGCACGTTGAGCAGCTGGACCGGGCTCTCCACGAAGGCGATCGTGGGGGTGGCGGGGGCATCGGAGAGGGAGACGTCCGCGGTCGCGGGCGTCACAGCGGTCTCGCTCTGGTACGGGGAGCTGCCCCCGCCGGCACCGGTCATCGCGTCAGACCGCCACCGGCTCGGCGGCCTCGGCGACGACGCCCGCGACCCGGCGGAGCTTCTTCATCGGGCCCAGCTCCGACTCGTACACCTTCTTGACGCCGTCACCGAGGGACGCCTCGATGGTGCGGATGTCGCGGACGAGGCGCGACAGGCCCTGCGGCTCGACGGAGGCGGCCTGGTCCGAGCCCCACATGGCGCGGTCGAGGGTGATGTGACGCTCGACGAACGTGGCGCCGAGGGCGACGGCGGCGAGGGTGGTCTGCAGACCGGTCTCGTGGCCGCTGTAGCCGATCGGGACGTTCGGGTACTCGGCCTGGAGGGTGTTGATCACGCGCAGGTTGAGCTCCTCGGCCTTGGCCGGGTACGTCGACGTGGCGTGGCAGAGCAGGATGTTGTCGCTGCCCAGGACCTCGACCGCGTGGCGGATCTGCTTCGGCGTCGACATGCCGGTGGAGAGGATGACGGTGCGGCCGGTGGCGCGCAGGGCGCGCAGCAGCTCGTCGTCGGTGAGGGAGGCGGAGGCCACCTTGTGGGCGGGCACGTCGAACTTCTCCAGGAAGGCGACGGCCTCGGTGTCCCACGGGGAGGCGAACCAGTCGATGCCGCGCTTGGCGCAGTGCTCGGCGATGGTGCGGTACTCGTCCTCGCCGAACTCGACGCGGTGGCGGTAGTCGATGTACGTCATCCGGCCCCAGGGGGTGTCGCGCTCGATGTCCCACTGGTCGCGCGGGGTGCAGATCTCCGGGGTGCGCTTCTGGAACTTGACCGCGTCACAGCCCGCCTCGGCGGCCACGTCGATCAAGGCCAGGGCGTTGTCCAGCTCACCGTTGTGGTTGATGCCGATCTCGCCCGTGATGTAGACGGGGCGGCCGGGGCCCGCGGTCCGGGTGCCGAAGTTCCGCAGACGGGAAGGGGAGTTGGTGCTCATGGCGGTGCGTCCTTACTTGTTGACTGTGTGGAGGGTGTGGGGGGCGGAGGAGGCGGAGGGCTCCGGGAGAACCGGGGAGTCCGGGGGAGCCGAGGGGGTGACCTTGAGCGACGGGCCGAGCAGCCAGCCGGCGATCTCCCTGATGGCTCCCTCGCCGCCGGGCTTGGTGGTGACGGCGCGCGCCGCGGCGCGTACCTCGTCGTGGGCGCTCGCGACGGCCACCGGCCAGCCGGCGAGGCCGAAGCAGCCCAGGTCGTTGACGTCGTTGCCGACGTAGAGGACCCGCTCGGGCGCGATGCCGTGCTCGTCGCACCACTGCTTGAGCGCCAGGTCCTTGCGGTCGATGCCGTGCAGCACCGGCACCTGGAGCTTGCGGGCGCGGGCCGCGACGACCGGGTTCTGCTCGGTGGACAGGATGAGCAGTTCGAGGCCGGAGCGGCGCAGCGCGGCGATGCCGAGGCCGTCGCCGCGGTGCACGGCGACCGTTTCGCGGCCGTCGGAGTCGATGTGGACCTTGTCGTCGGTCTGGGTCCCGTCGAAGTCGAGGACGACCGCGTCGACATCGTCGTACGAGGGGAGGACCTGCGGGTCGAGGAGCGGCGCGAGGAGCCGGGCGCGGGCCAGGTCGTGCGGGTCGTCGATCTCCAGCACCCGCGCGGGGTCGGTGGGGACGAGCGCGGTGCGGCCGAAGAAGCGGTGGCGCGCCTCGCGGAAGCCGTCGGCGCGCATCGCGTAGGCGGCGCCGGTCTCCAGGTACTCCTGGGGGCGGTCCTGGCGGCGCGGCCGGTTCGCCTTGTCGTGGTTGACGCCGTAGCCGTCGGGGCGGGCGAGGCCCGCGCCGTCCTGGCGCCAGACGAAGCCATGGGTGGGCGCGACGGTCAGGGCGGTGTCGGCGCCGTCCTCGGTGACGGCGCCGGTGACGCCGTCGAGGTCCTCGGCCGTGAGGAACGGGCTGGTGCACTGCACCAGCAGCACGACGTCCGGTCCGGCGGCGTCGTCGCCGCGCATCGCGCCGTACGCGTCCATCGCGTGCAGGACGGCGGCCTCGCTGGTCGCGGTGTCCCCCGCGATCGCGGCGGGGCGCAGGACGACATCGGCGCCGGCGGCGCGGGCCGCGTCGGCGATCAGGCCGTCGTCGGTCGAGACGACGACATCGGTGACGCGCCGGGCCGCCAGGCAGGCGCGGACCGCCCGGACGACGAGCGGGACGCCGCCGACGGGGGCGAGGTTCTTGGCGGGAACGCCCTTGGATCCACCGCGTGCGGGGATCACCGCGAGGACGGTCATCGGTACTCCGTAGGGGGGTTGGGGGTGCGCGGCTCGTGCGGGGTGAGGCAGGTGGGGACGGGGGCCGGGGCCGGTGGGTGCGCCGTACGCGCGGTCACAGCTCGCCCATCCGGCGGATGACCGGCGCGACGCGCTGCACGCCGTGCCGGTAGGCGCCGCGGGCCGCTCCCCGTACCGCCTCGCGCAGCACGCGCCGTACGCCTCCCGCGCTGTCCTCGGCGGTTCTGGCGGCGGCGGGCAGCGGAGTCCCGTCCGCCGCGAGGTGGTAGCGGGCGAGCAGGCCCGGCAGGTATCCGGGTGCGGTGGTCGCGGTGTAGTACGGGCTGATCTCCGGGAGGTCACCGGCGGCGGCCCGCTCCGTCAGCTCGGTGACGCGCCCCCGCGCCGTGTCGAAGGCCTTCGCGTACGAGCCGTCGGCGGCGACGCCCTGCCGGGCCGCCCAGTGCGCGTCGGGGACCGGGCGGCCGCCGCCGTCGAGCTGGTCCCAGGAGGCGAGGCACCCCGAGCCGATGAAGTGGTGGTTGCCGAGCGGCTCGCGGACCCCGAAGTCGGTGAGGATCGCGGTGGGAACGGAGCGGTGCAGGGACTCCAGGGCGGCCGTCGAGGAGACGGTGACCAGCAGGTCCGTACGGTCCAGGACCTCGCCCATGTTCCCGTACACCAGGCGGAAGTTGTCCGGCAGCCCGCCGGGCATCTTCTCGGCGAGGCGCTGGTACGGGAACTCCTCGATGTGCGTGGTGTGTTCGCCGGGCTTGCTGCGCAGCTTGAGCAGTACCTCGCGGCGCGGGTGGAGCCTGGCGTGCTCGACGAGGCGGCGCAGCAGGTACGTACGGTCGGCGCGGGTCGCCGGCACGGACGGCTGGGCGGCGAAGACGAGGGTGTCGCGGCCTTCCTCGGGCTCGTAGCGCGCGCCGCCGAGGAACGGCAGCGCCGCCTCGGTGACGGCGGAGGCATCGGCGCCCACGCCCTCGTACACGGCGGTGAACCGGTCGGCGTCGTAACGGGAGTTGGCGAGGACGACGTCCGCGCCGTGCCGCAGCAGCAGCCCGTCGGAGAGCTTCTCGTAGACGACGCCGACATAGCCGGTGACGACGACGGGCCGGTCGGCGAGCTTCAGCGCGGCGATGCCGTGCAGCATCGCCTGGACGGCGCCGCCGACGAGGGCCAGCACGACGATGTCGTACGACTCCTCGCGCAGCGTTCTCAGGAAGGCGGTGCCGGTCACCTCGCGCAGGGCGTCCGCCTCCGCGCCGACCTCCGCGAGCTGGCGGGCGGTGGGCGTGGCTCGGCCGCGCAGCAGGAAGCCGCTGAGCTCTGTGGGGCGGCCGTCCGGGGCGATGCGGCGCGCGGTGAGCGCGCCCCACTTCCACCGGGTGTCGGAGTCGGCGAGCACGGCGACCCGGACCGCTTGGCTGATAGGTGATGGCACGCCGAGGACGTTAGGAAGCCATTTCGTTTCCCGGCCCAACTCAATGGCAATGGAGGGTTAACAACACATCTACGAATGGCGTCGCACCCCGGGAAACGGGCGGAACGGCCGCCTCCCGCGGCCGATTCACTGTTCCGACACTCTTCGTTCATCTGGCATGCCCCGCGAAGTAAGCCCTGGTGACGGCATACCCCCTAGCGTCGGCCGGGTGGTGAAGCTCTCTGTTGTCGTGCCGTTCTACAACGTGCGGACATATGCCCCCGAAACCTTGCGCAGCCTCCAGGCGAATACGCGTGCCGACTTCGAATTCCTGCTTGTCGACGATTGTTCGTCGGACGGTACCGGCGAGATTCTGGAGCGGGCGGAACGCGAACTGCCCGGCGCCAAGGTGATCAGACATGAGCGGAACGGAGGACTCGCCACCGCGCGCAACACCGGTCTCGACGCCGCGTCGGGTACGTACATCACCTATCTGGACGGCGACGACTGGGTGGTTCCCGGCTATTTCGAGCAGCTGCTCGCGGCGGCCGAGGAACTGGACTGCGATTTCGTCCGTACCGATCATGTGCAGTTCACCGGAAAGTCCCGGGCGGTGCACCGGGTCCCGGTCGGCCGGCGCTCCACGGTGCTGAACCCCCGGGACGCGATCCTGCCCGCCGACCGGTCCACCTCGGTCGACTACGCCTACGCGTGGGCCGGGATCTACCACCGCCGGCTGGTCGACCGCGGGCTGCTGCACTTCACGGACGGGCTGCGCACCGCCGAGGACCGGCCCTGGATCTGGCGGCTGCACCGGGAGGCGGAGTCCTTCGCGGCGGTGAGCCTGCACGGGGTCTTCTACCGGCGCGGGGTGACCTCGTCGCTCACCCAGATCGGCGATGTCCGGCAGCTCGACTTCATCCGGGCGTTCGATCAGGTCGTGGCGGAGACCGCCGCGGACCGGGACGCGGACCGACTGCTGCCGAAGGCCGTACGGACGTACTGCGCGGTCATGGCCCACCACCTTGGCTCCATCGAGAGGTTCGAACCGCCCGTGGCACGTAAACTCCGCTCGCTCAGCGCGGCGGCCCTCAAGCGCATTCCGGCGCCGCTCCTCACGGAGACGCTGGACTCGATGGACTCCGCGCGGGCCGGGCGTCTGCGCCGGATCCGCCGGCGTCCGGTCGCCCAGCGGGGACCGGAGGCGGCAGCCTGATGAGCACGTCGGCCACGGGCACCACACAGCTCTTCTTCGCCTGTACGCAGTACGCGGCGGCGACCGTCACGGCGGCGATCCGGGCCGGGCTGTTCGGCCCGCGCGCGGAGCACCGCAGGATCCTCGTCATCAGCGACACCTCGTCCGCCCCGGAGCTGGGCACCGCGCTGGAGACACTGCCCGGTTTCCGCCCGCTGCGGCCGGAGTACGACGAGATCCGGTCCTGGAACGACTTCGTCCGGCCCTTCCACCCGGCCGGCTGGTCCCCGCGCGAACAGGACACCTCGCTCTGGCAGCGGGCCGTCCGGATGGCCTGGGGGCTGGGCGACGCTCCGGTGGAGATCGCCTGCGAGTCGATCCAGGCCAACCCGTCCCAGGCGGTCGCGGCCGTCTTCGGGGACAGCCCGATCCATGTGTACGCGGACGGCCTGATGAGTTACGGGCCCACCCGGAGCAAGCTCGACCCGCTGATCGGCGGACGCGTCGAGCGGCTGCTGCACCTGGATCTCGTACCGGGTCTGAAGCCGCTGCTGCTGACGGAGTTCGGCGTCGAACCGGAGATCATCCCGGACGAGACCTTCGTCAAGGTGCTCGCCGAGATCGCGGACGCGGAGAGCGCGGCGGACACCGGCCTCGGTGGGGCCACGCCCGGTGACTCCTCCGACGAGCCGCCCGCGCTCATCCTCGGCCAGTACCTCTCCGCGCTCGACATCCTCACCGTGGCGGAGGAGGAGGAACTGCATCTGGGGATGGTCAGGGGCGCGATCGCCCGGGGCCACCGGAACGTCGTCTTCAAGCCCCATCCCTCCGCGCCCGCGCAGTGGTCGCGGAGGCTGGAGGAGGAGGCCGCGGCCCTCGGGGCGACCCTGACGGTACGGTCGGGCCCCGTGCTGGCCGAGGTGCTGTACCAGCGGCTGCGCCCCGCCCTCGTCATCGCCTGCTTCTCCACGGCCCTGTTCACGGCGCACGCCTTCTACGGGCTGCCGGTCGCGCGGACGGGCACGGAACTGCTGCTGGAGCGGCTGGCCCCGTACCAGAACAGCAACCGGGTGCCGGTGACGATCGTGGACGCGCTGCTGCCGCCGCTGCAGGAGACCGCGGGCGCGGAGGGTACGGACGCGGCTCCGGGCGGGCCCGCGCCGCACCAGCCGTACGAGCCGCTGCCGGAGCTGGTCGCGGCCGTCGGGTTCGCGATGCAGCCGCAGATCTACCGGAATCTGCGCCCGGCCGCCGAGGGCTTCCTCTCCCGGCATCTGACCCCGCGCACCTCGGTCTACTTCAAACGCCGCAGGCTCGCGGTGCTGGCGCTGCCGGGCGGTGTCCCCACCCAGCTCGCCTTCATCCCGCGCAACGCGACGGTACGCAGGGTCGCCCGGCACGCGCGCTCGATCAAGAAGGCCACCCTGGGCTGAGTACCCGGCCGGCCGAGGCGGAGCGTTGCGACGGATCGCGGCGCTCCGCCTCACGTGGTCCGTACGAAGTCCATGTCCATACGAAGTCCATGCACATCCCTTCCCCGACCGACGCATCGACGCAGGGACGAACGGAACCCGCAATGACTCAGACGACCCTGGCCAAAACCCCGGAGCCGGCGCCCGAACCAGCCGGCACCCCGGCCCCGGCCCCAGCCCCCGCGGCGCCCCCCGCGAAGGGGGACCGCATGCGCGCGCTGGACGGGCTGCGGATCCTCGCGGCCCTGATGGTGTGCGTCTTCCACTACGCGGGGAAGGGCCAGGTGGAACGCGCGTGGGGCCAGTCCCCGAAGGAGCTCTTCCCCGATCTGTCGGCGGTCGCCACCTACGGTTCGCTGGGGGTCCAGCTCTTCTTCGTCATCAGCGGCTTCGTCATCTGCATGAGCAGCTGGGGCCGTTCGCTCGGTGACTTCTTCCGCTCCCGTGTCACCCGGCTCTACCCGGCCTACTGGGCCGCCATCGTCCTCGTCACCGCCGCGTGCGTCGCCCTGCCGTCGGTCATCGCCCCGCTGCGCCTCGACGAGGTGCTGGTGAATCTGACGATGCTGCAGCAGCCGATGGGGGTGGACCGGGTCCTCGGGGTGTGCTGGACGCTGTGGGTCGAGGCGCGCTTCTACCTGCTCTTCGCGCTGTTCGTGGTGTGGAAGGGCGTCACCTACCGCCGGGTCGTCCTGTTCTGCTGCCTGTGGACGGTGGCGGGGGTGTTCGCCCGGGTCGCCGACAACCCGCTCACCGACGAGCTCGTCATGCGCGACCACGCTCCGTTCTTCATCGGCGGTCTGGCCCTCTACCTGATCCACCGGTACGGCAGTGATCTCCTGCTCTGGTCGATCGTGGGCACCAGTTGGCTGCTCGGCCAGCGGTACTCGACGACCGCGCTGTGGGACCCGAACGCGACCAGCGTCTTCCAGGAGCGCTCCCCCTACGTGATCCTGCTCCTGGTCACCTTCGCCTTCGGCGCGGTGGCGGCCGTGGCGCTCGGCTGGCTGCGGTGGGCGAACTGGCGCTGGCTGACCTTCGCCGGGGCGCTCACGTACCCCTTCTACCTGATCCACGAACACCTGGGCTGGTTCGTGATCGCCGTCTACCACCGGAAGTTCGGCCTGGAGCCGCGGCTGACCTTCGTCGCCACCGTGGTCTCGCTGCTCGTGGTCGCCTGGCTCATCCACCGGCTGGTGGAGAAGCCGGTGGGCCCGCGCATGAGGCGGATGATGAAGCGGCAGGCGGAGCGGTTGCGCGCGTCGTAGCGGCCCGGCCCGTCCTACGGGCGGCGGCCGTGGAGCGGCGGCCGTACCGGCCGGCGGCCGGGGAGTTCGGCTCCCCGGCCGCCGGCCGCCCGGATCACCAGGCCCAGCGCTGCTCCGCGCCGCCGTTGCACGTCCAGATGATGGCGGCGGTGCCGTTCGCCGTGGAGCCGCCGTTGTCAAGGGACAGGCACGTGCCCGACTTCACGTTCACGAGTTCGCCGTTGCTGTAGAGGGTCCAGGACTGCTCGGCGCTGCCGTTGCAGGTGTACTGGATCGCGGCCGTGCCGTTGGCGGTGGCGCCGCCCGCGGCCAACGAGAGGCACTTACCGCTCTTGAGGTTGAGCAGCCCCCGGCTGTCGAACGCCCAGTACTGTTCGTCGCCGCCGTTGCACGTGTACTGAATAGCGGCGGCGCCGTTGGCGGTGGAACCGCCCCCCGATATGGAGAGACACTTACCGCTCTTCGCGTTGAGCAGAGTCGCGTACACGGCATTCTGGTCGGCGAAGGCCGTTCCCGTACCGGCGAATACAGCCGCCATCGCGACTCCTGCCGCGAAAACCCCACGCATGAGTGTGGTGCGCATTACGACCAGCCCCCTCAGTAAGTAACCGGAACAACATCGGAATCTTGTCCCAGAACTCTGCGGAAATATCGGCGGTTTACGGCCGTACCGCAGAAGGAACGCCCGGCAGAGCACAGATGGCCATCCTGTTCCGGCCCGCCGAACGGGAGGGAAAGAGACTGTGCGGGGCCGCCCGGAACGGACCGCTCCGGGCGGCCCGGAGATCCGCCGCCCGTACCGTGGTTGGCCGAATCCACCCCCTTGCGGTTTCAGCGCGTGTCCGGGCGCTCACCCACAGGTCAGGGCCGGTCGGGCGGGCGGGCGAGGACCCGATCGGCGCGACGGAGTGGCTGGTGACGGCGGGCCACCCCTACACTCCACGTAACGTCACGTGACGGGTTGGCAACAGGGAGTGCGCATGAAGGCGAGCAAGGGCGACCGGCTGGTCACGCACGGCAGGGTGGTGGGCAAGCACGACCGTGTCGTGGAGATCGTGGAGGTGCTGGGCCCGGAGGGCACGCCACCCTTCCGGGTACGCGCCGAGGACGGCCACGAGACGATCATGTCGCCGGGCCCCGACTCGATGGTCGAGCACCGCAAGGGCAAGGACTGACGTCCCGGGTCCCCGGCGCGGGGCGGGGAACGCCCGGTCAGTGGGCGATGGAGTCGATCAGCTCCCGCGCGCCCTGGCGCAGCAGCGCGAGGGCGACGGACGCGCCGAGGTCGGCGGGGCTGAGCAGCCCGGCCCACTCGTGGGCGTTGAGTACGGTCTTGCCGTCCGGGGTGAAGACACAGGCGCGCAGCGACAGATCGCCGTTGGGGCGGGCGGTGGCGTACCCGGCGATGGGGCTGTTGCAGTGCCCCTGGAGGACGTGCAGGAACATCCGCTCGGCCGTCGTCTCGCGGTAGGTGTCCGGGTCGCCGAGGCCGCTGACGGCGTCGATGAGCGCCGTGTCGTCCTCGCGGCACTGGAGGGCGAGGACCCCCGCGCCGATGGGCGGGCACATCGTCTCGGGCGACAGGATCTCCGTGATCACGTCGGGGCGCCCGATCCGCTCCAGTCCGGCGGCGGCGAGCAGCAGGGCATCCGCCTCGCCCGCGGCGAGCTTCTCCAGCCGGCGGTTGGCGTTGCCCCGGAACGGGACGCACTCCAGATGCGGGTGGGAGGCGGCGAGTTGGGCGATCCGCCGCACCGACGACGTACCGATCCGCGTCCCCTCGGGAAGCCGGTCGAGGGTCAGACCGCCGGGGTGGATCAGTGCGTCGCGGATGTCGTCGCGCTTGAGGAACGCCGCGAACGTCGTGCCCGCGGGCAGCGGCCGGTCCGCCGGTACGTCCTTGACGCAGTGCACCGCGAGATCCGCCTCGCCCGCCAGGAGCGCGGCGTCGACCTCCTTGGTGAAGGCGCCCTTGCCCTCGACCAGGGAGAGGTCGCCCAGCCACTTGTCGCCGGTGGTCTTGACGGGCACGACCTCGGTGACCGTACCGGGATGGAGCGCCGTCAGCTCGGCACGGACCCGCTCCACCTGGGCCAGGGCCATGGGCGAATCACGGGAGACGATACGGATCAGCTCTGGAGCGGACATGCCATTAACGATAGACCTCCCCGGGAGCCCCACCGGCCCCGGGCGGCGTCAGACGCTGCTCAGCGAGAGCTTCGCCGCGAACCCCAGGAAGAGCGCCCCCGCCGCCGTCGTCATCCCCGCCGAGAGTCGCTTGCGGCGGCGGAAGGCCGCAGCGAGCCGCGTACCACCGAATATCAGCGCCGAGAGGTAGAGCGCGCTGGCCGCGTTGGCGAGCAGGCCCAGCAGGACGAAGGAGAGCGCGGGGTGCGCGTATCCGGGGTCGACGAACTGCACGAAGAAGGAGACGAAGAACAGGATCGCCTTCGGGTTGAACAGGCTGATCACCAGCGCCTTGCGGTAGGGCCGCTCGGCCGCCGCCGGCGCCTGCTCCGGTCCGTCCGCGGCGCCCGCCCCGTCCCGTATGTGCCGGTCGCGCCAGAGCGACCGGGCGGCGCGCAGCATCCCGACGGCCAGCCAGGTCAGATAGCCGGCGCCGGCGAACTTCACGACGTCGAACAGCAGGGCGTTGGCCTGGAGGAGCGAGGCGACACCCGCCGCCGAGAGCACCATCAGGACCGTGTCACCGCACCAGACGCCCGCGGCGGCCGCATAGCCCGCGCGCACGCCGCGGCGGGCCGCGACCGAGAGCACGTACAGCGAGTTCGGACCCGGCAGCAGAACGATCAGCACGAGGCCGACCAGGTAGGTCGGCAGATCAGTGACACCCAGCATGTACCGGAGTGTGACATACGGGTCCGACATCCGGCCGGTCCGTTCCGGCGGCCGGACACCCCGCCGGGCACGGCCGCCGGATCCTCTGCCGGATGCCGCCGGATCCCCTGCCGGATCCACGCTGCATCCCCTGCCGGAACCCCCGGCGGCCGTCACCGGATTCCTGCACGAGGATCTTCTATACGAGGATCTTCATCAGCCGCTCCGCCAGCACCACGGCCGAATGCGGGTTCTGCCCGGTGATGAGGTTGCGGTCCTCCACCATGTAGGGCTCCCACGCGTCACCGCGGCTGTACGCGACGCCGACCTTGTCCTTCATCTCGTCCTCCAGCAGCCAGGGCGCCTTGGCCGCCAGTCCGACGCCTTCCTCCTCCTCGTTGCTGAAGCCCGTGGCCTTGTAGCCCTTGAAGGGCGACACACCGTGGATCCGGGTGGCCAGCATCGCGGCGGGGGCGTGGCACACGATCGCGAGCGGATCGCCCGAGGCGAGCTGCGCCGTCAGCAGCCGTCCCGCGTCGGCGTCGACCGCCAGGTCCGCCATCGGGCCGTGGCCGCCGGGCAGATAGACCGCGTCGTAGTCCTCCAGGCGGACGTCCGACAGCGCGAGCGGCCGCCGCATCACCTCCGCGGAACGAATGGTGTTCTCCAGGTCCAGGGCGCCCTGCTCACCGCCGGCCATCGAAGGCCGGAGGCTCATCATGTCGACGTTCGGGGTCACCGCGCCGGGGGTCGCGACCACGATCTCGTGGCCGGCGTCCGTGAGCGCCTTGTACGGGGCCGCGAACTCCTCGGCCCAGTAGCCGGTCGCATGCCTGGTGCCGTCCTTGAGTGTCCAGTACGTCGCGCCGGTCATCACGAAAAGTATCTTCGCCATCACATATTCGCCTCCCCGCACCCTTTCTTCGGGTTTGAGGTATTCGCCTTTTACCAGCCTAGGGACAGGTCCGGACCACTGCACACGGGCGGCGGCCGGAGCGGAGGCCGGAGAGCCGGAGAGGCCGGCTGTCAGAACGCGTCCACCGGCACATACGTCCCCCACACCTCCCGCAGCGCGTCGCAGACCTCCCCCACCGTCGCCCGCGCCCGCAGCGCCGTCCGCAGGGGGTGGAGCACGTTGGCCGTGCCCGCGGCGGCCACCCGCAGCTCCGCGAGCGCGCCCGCCACCGCCGCCCCGTCCCGCTCCGCCCGCAGCCGCGCCAGCCGCGCCGCCTGCCGGGCCTCGATCCCCGGATCGAGCCACAGCGGGGTGTACGGCTCCTCCTCGTCCAGCGCGTACCGGTTCACGCCGACGACCACCCGCTCCCCGCTCTCCGTCTGCCGGGCCACGGCATACGCGGACCGCTCGATCTCGCGCTTCTGGAAGCCCTGTTCGACGGCGCCGACCGCGCCGCCCAGCTCCTCGACGCGGGCCATCAGCGCGAGCGCCGCCGCCTCCACGCCGTCCGTCAGCCGCTCGACGGCGTACGACCCGGCGAACGGGTCGACGGTCGCGGTGACGTCCGTCTCGTACGCCAGCACCTGCTGGGTACGGAGCGCGAGGCGGGCCGCCTTCCCGGAGGGGAGCGCGAGGGCCTCGTCGTAGGAGTTGGTGTGCAGCGACTGCGTCCCGCCGAGGACCGCCGCGAGCCCCTGCACCGCGACCCGCACGAGGTTGGTCTCCGGCTGCTGCGCGGTGAGCTGCACGCCCGCCGTCTGGGTGTGGAAGCGCAGCATCAGCGACCTGGGGTCCCGCGCGCCGAACTCCTCGCGCATGACGCGGGCCCAGATCCGGCGCGCGGCACGGAACTTGGCCACCTCTTCGAGGAGGGTCGTCCGCGCGACGAAGAAGAAGGAGAGCCGGGGCGCGAAGTCGTCCACCTCCATGCCCGCGGCGAGCGCCGTCCGTACGTACGCGATGCCGTCGGCCAGCGTGAACGCGATCTCCTGCGCGGGCGTGGCCCCGGCCTCCGCCATGTGGTAGCCGGAGATCGAGATGGTGTTCCACCGCGGGATCTCCGTACGGCAGTACCGGAAGAGGTCCGCGACCAGCCGCAGGGACGGTTCCGGCGGGAAGATGTAGGTGCCGCGCGCGATGTACTCCTTCAGTACGTCGTTCTGGACGGTGCCCCTGAGCTCCCGCGCCGGAACGCCCTGTTCCGCCGCGACGAGCTGGTAGAGGAGCAGCAGCACGGCGGCGGGCGCGTTGATCGTCATCGAGGTGGAGACCTCGCCGAGCGGGATCCCCTCGAACAGCTCCCGCATGTCGTCGATCGAGTCGATCGCGACGCCGACCCGGCCGACCTCGCCGTGGGCCAGGGGCGCGTCGCTGTCGTACCCCATCTGCGTCGGCAGGTCGAAGGCGACGGAGAGGCCGGTCGTGCCGTGCGCGATGAGCTGCCGGTAGCGGGCGTTGGACTCGGCGGCGGTGCCGAACCCGGCGTACTGACGCATCGTCCACGGCCGGCCGGTGTACATCGTCGGGTGGACGCCCCGGGTGAAGGGGTACGCGCCGGGCTCGCCCAGCTTCTCGGCGGGGTCCCAGCCGGCCAGCGCGCCGGGCCCGTAGACCGGCTCGACGGGCACGCCGCTCTCGGTGACCCTGACGCCCCGTCCGCCGCCTTCATCGGCACCGCCGGTTCGCCGTCCCGGGTCCGTCATCGGTACCGCCTCCCGTCGCTGACCGCCGGTCACCACGGACTGTAGCGGCGGCCGGTCGTCCCCGCCCCCGGGAATTCGGGAGTTACGGGCACGCGGGCGGCGTCGGCGCGGGATCATGTCACTCCGGTCACTCCGGTCCGGCCGCGCGCCGGGAACCGTCTTCTTCTCTTCGGGGAGCCGCGAAGATGCTCACGACATCCACCCTGTGCAGAGGGTTCGCCACGGCCGCCGTGCTGGCCGTGAGCGTGGGTTGTACGGTGCAGCCGGGCACGGGCGAGCCGGCGGGCGACGCCAAGGGCGGGGGCCTGGGGGTGAGCATCGGCCCCCTGCCCGAGCGGACCACGCCCACGCCCACGCCCACCCCGTCCGACGCCCCGCCGGCCGCGTCGGCCCGCGCCGCCGCCAACCGTTCGGCGGCCCCGGTGCCCACGCCCACGCCCACCCCGCCCGGGCCCCCGGCGCCGAGCGCGAGCCCGGAGCCGCCGGCGCCCAGGACGCTGATGGCGGCCGGCAGCCGGAGCGACCAGGTACGGGAACTCCAGGCCCGGTTGGGCCAGATCGGTTACTTCGACCGCGCGCCCACCGGCTACTACGGTTCCGTCACCACCGGCGCGGTCTCGGCGTTCCAGGCCAAGCGGGGGCTGCCCCGGACCGGCGCGACGGACACCGTCACCTGGCAGCGGCTCCTCGCCATGACCCGGGCGCCGACCGCCGACGAACTGGACCCGCCCACCACCAGGCCGGTCGCCAAGCCCGACCCGCGCTGCATGAAGGGGCGGGTGATGTGCATCAGCAAGACGAGCAGCACGCTCTCCTGGATGATCGACGGGAAGATAAAATCCTCGATGGACGTGCGCTTCGGCTCGGAGTACACGCCGACGCGCGAGGGGACGTTCAAGGTCGGCTGGAAGTCCCGGCACCACGTCTCGACGCTGTACGACTCCCCGATGCCGTACGCGATGTTCTTCAGCGGCGGCCAGGCGGTGCACTACTCCGAGGACTTCGCGGCCCGCGGCTACTCGGGCGCCTCGCACGGCTGCGTCAACGTCCGCGACGAGAAGAAGATCGCCGCGCTGTACGCAGAGGTCAGGACCGGCGACAAGGTGGTCATCTACTGGTGAGGAACAAGCCTGTCGGTAACCACCGCACCATCAATTGAGCCCCCCCCCCATTGAGCAACCCCCGCCCCCGGCGTCCACGTCCGCGAGAGCGGCGCCGGCTCAGGCGCGAGGGGGTGGCGCGGGCGGGACCGGGGGAACGTGTCCCGCCCGCGCCGATGCGCTGAGCCGTAGGTACGGGGGGAACCCCGGCTCGATGCGCTGCCGATGACCAGTCGGCTCACTCTGTACTGCGTCAGAGCCCGGAAAAGTGTCACACCCGGCCCTGCGTTTTCGTATAACGCCAGGTCAGGACGGGTCTTGGTCCGACGAGGGCTCCGCAGCCGATGGCTCCGGAGTCTCCGGGGGCCCGGTCACCGTCCCCGGGTCCGTCGGACCGGCCGGGTCGCGCGATTCCTCCGGGCCCGGCACCGCGTACGTCGGTGACGGGGGCGGTGTCAGGGCCGGCGCCGCGGGCATCTTCTGCGGCTCGCCGTTCTCGCCCCCGTCGCCCTCCTCGGCGTTGCCGCCTTCCTCGCCCTTCCCGCCGTTGCCGTCGTTGCCGCCCTTCCCGCCGTGCCCGTCGCGGTCCTTGCCGCCGTTCCTGCCCCCGCCGCCCCGCGGATCGCCGTCGAGCAGCCGGTCGCAGTAGCGCTCCGTGCCTCCGGGCCCGTCGGCCGCCGTGTCCAGGGCCTTTCGCCGCTCGGGGTCGATCGCGCCGCCGCGGTAGTCGCGGCAGGCGTCGACGGTCCTGCGGAACCGGTCACCGGACGCCGGGTCCGTGTTCGGTACGAACGGATCGTGGTGGCCGTCGGCCGCCCCGGCGGGGGCGTCGTCGTCCGCGTCGGCCTCGCCCCGCGCGCCGCCCGCCGCACCGTCGTCCTCGCCGGGCGCGGCACCGGCCGCCGAGCCGCCCGTACCGGAGGACGGTACGGGCGAGCGTCCGGCCCCGCCGTCGCCGCTCGGGTGGTCCGAGGGCCGCGCGGACCGGTCCTGGCCGCGTTCGGCCGAGCCGGACGACAGCGGCCTCGGGGAGGCCCCGGCCGAGACGGAGCTGGCGGGCCCCGGGCCGGGTCCGAAGAGGGAGGGCACCACGGTGGCGCCCGCCGCGACCGTGATCCCGCCCAGCGCGCATCCGGCCACCGCGACGACCAGCCCCCGGCGCAGCGGACGGCCGCGCCGCCGGGTCCGTACGGTCATGGGCGCCAGGGCGAGCCGTACCGTACCGGGCAGGTCCGCGGGGGCGGCGCCGTCGGTGCGGCCGGCCGCGCCGGCCTGCCGGAAGGCCGCCAGGGCGGCCGCCTCACCGGGGAGTTCCGCACCGTTTGCGTACGTGACGGCGGACATGTCCCGAAGGGCGTCGGAGAGGAGTTCCCGCCGGGCCCGCGCATGTTCGTCGGGGGCCTCCACGGGGTCACCGCGCAGCAATCCCTCCGCCGCGTCCTTGTCGAGCCACGCGTCCCGTTCGTCGGCCATCACATGTCCTTCTGCGTCCGCAGGCGCGAATACGTCACACCTGCGGAAGCCGTGGCCTCCGGTCGTGGGCCGCGCTGCGGGGGTACGGCGGACAGCCCCGTGCGGCGGTCCGCGCCGCCGGGAGCGCCACCGGGGCCGCCGTCCGCGGCGCCGGCCGCGTCCGCCTCGGCGTCGGCGTCCGCGTCGAGGAGTTCGGCCAGCCGCTTGAGCCCGCGGTGCGCGGCCGTCCGTACCGCGCCCGGACGCTTGCCCAGCGTCCTGGCGGCGCTCTTCGCGTCGAGCCCGACCACCACCCGGAGCACGACGGCCTCGGCCTGGTCCTGCGGAAGCTGGGCGATCAGTGCCATGGTCCGGCCGGTCGCCAGGGCCTCCATGGCCTCGTCGGCCGTGTCCGAGTCGGCCGCCTTGCCGGTCAGCTCCGTCTCGTCGGCGCCGATGGCGGGGCGTCTGCCGCGCATCCGGAGATGATCGAGGGCGCGGTTACGGGCGATGCGCGCCGCCCAGCCGCGGAACCGGTCGGCGTCACCGGTGAAGCGGCCGAGGTCGCGGGCGATCTGGAGCCAGGCCTCCGAGGCCACGTCCTCGGCGTCCGGCTCGCCGACGAGTGTCCGTAGGTAGCCCAACAACCGCGGGTGCACGGCGCGGTACACAGTACGGAAGGCGTTCTCGTCCCCGTCCTGCGCCGCGAGCACCGCGGTGGTCAGCTCCGCGTCGTCCCCCAGCACTCCCACAACCCGTCCCGAAATCGCGGCTGGTCCCTGCCGCACCACCCCACGCGCTTCTGCACGCTACGGCCTTACCCGGCCCGCGTCCACGCCTTGTACCGCCTGCGACGACGTGCCGGCGTCATGAGGTGTGACACAAAAAGCCTCCGTGACGCTGATGTGAGTACGGGGCCGTGCTGCGGCTCCGGCGGACGACGACCGGGGCCTCTCCTGTGGGGGGTGGCGGCCCCGGTCGTCCTCTTTTTTTGCCCCTGCCCTGAACTGGGACGATGCGCGGCATCGGTGACCAACGCGGCCAACGCGTGACCAACCGGCCAGATGGATCATGTCGCCCCCGCCCCGATGAGCCGAGCCGTCCGGGTCGGCAGGCGGGCCCCTTACGGCTCGCCCGGCGTCTGTCGTGCCGGTCGATGGCGCGGCCTGATGAGGGGTGTCTCACATTGGCCGGGGCCACGACGGCAGCCTCCCGCTCGTCCGGTAGCCGGTCGACGTCCGAACCTGCTCAGTCGGCGGTCATGGCGTCGATCAAGCTCTTGGGACGCATGTCGGTCCAGGTCTCCTCGATGAAGTCGAGACACGCTTGACGCCCCGCCTCTCCGAAGGCCACCTCCCACCCGTCCGGCACATCGATGTATGTGGGCCAGAGCGAGAACTGACCCTCCTCGTTCTTCAGAACAAGGTAGTTGGCGTCCTGGTCCTCAAAAGGGTTCGTCATCATTCATTCCCATCTGTCACTCGAACTTCACTGCGGACAGCCAATCAGAAATTGAATCCCAAAGCAGAGAGAGCATGGGCGGATTGGCCATGTCGTCGTGAGAGCAAGGCAACCGCGACTCGCTTATTCGACCGGAAGTGTAGGGCTGCCACATAGCGCGACCCGAACCGTCGTCGAGCTCGTCCGACGAAACAAAAAGAAGATCGCCATGAAACCTGCGAGGATAATGCTTCACATAGATACGGGTATTATTCGCAATAATCCTCGCCCTTACTTCGGCCTCTTCCTCTGAAATCTCACTGCGGAAGTAGTCGGGGAGTCCGGCGAGTTCCCGGAGGGAAGGCGCCTCGTCGAGCACCGCCGATGCGTCCGCATGACCGAGATCGCCAGGGCCGCTGCCATCGCTTTCCTGAATCGCTTGACGGACAGGATCCGCAGGTTCCCGGCCGGTCGCGCCCGAGTCGAGTGAGCCGACCGGAGCGGGTGCGTAGCCTCCCATGATGACGAGTGCCACTTGCTCGCCGTCTTCCTGCAGTTGTACGGCCATCTCCTGGGCTACGCGGCCTCCCATCGACCACCCCAGCAGATGGTAGGGACCGGACGGTTGTACGGTGCGCAACTCCTTGACGTATTCTTCCGCCATTTCCCGGATGGATCCGGGCAACTGACCCGCACCGTCGACGTCCCGCGCCTGCAGGCCGTACAAAGGAATGCCAGGAGGTACGAATCCGGCCAGCGGCGCGAAGCACCAACTCAACCCGGATCGCGGATGAACGCAGAAAAGGGGTGGCCGGTTGCCGTGAGTCCTGACGGGAAGGAGCATACGAAGTGAGTCCGTCATCGCGGGAAGGCTGAGCCGATGCGCGAGTCCCGCGACGCTGGGTGCTTCCATCAGCATGTGAACGGAGACATCGACACCCATGATCGAACGAATCCGGCTCACCAGCTTGACCGCCAGAAGTGAATGTCCACCGTATTCGAAGAAGTTGTCCTCGACGCCGATGTGCGGCACATTCAGTCCCTCGGCGAAAATTCTGCACAGGATTTCTTCCTGGACCGAGGAGGGTTCCCGACTCCCCGCGGACCAGGCATGGTCCGGCGCCGGAAGTGCCCGTCGATCCAGCTTCCCGTTCGCCGTCAGCGGCAGACTCTCCAGGACCACCAGCGCGGACGGCACCATGTGCTCCGGCAGCTTCGCGCCGAGATGGGCGCGCAGGGCAGCGGTATCGACACCGTCCGTGTGACCGGTGGCGGGAACGAAGTAGCCGACCAGACGCTTGTCACCGGGACGGTCCTCACGCACCACCACCGCCGACCGGGCCACATCCGGGTGCCCGGTCAGTACGGCCTCGACCTCACCCAACTCGATCCGGAAACCCCGGACCTTCACCTGATCGTCCGTACGGCCCAGATACTCCAACTGCCCCTCGGCGTTCCACCGGGCCAGGTCACCGGTGCGGTACATCCGCTCGCCCCGACCACCGAACGGACTCGCGACGAACCGCTGGGCGGTCAGCCCCGGCCGGGCGTGGTAGCCGCGGGCCAGTTGGGCGCCGGCGACGTACAACTCACCCGCGACACCCACCGGAACCGGACGCAGAGCCGGGTCCAGGACGTAGACCCGGGTGTTCCACACCGGACGGCCGACCGGCGCGGTACCCCCGGGCCATGCCGCCCGGTCCGCGGGCAGGGTGTGGGCGGTGACCACATGGGTCTCGGACGGACCGTAGTGGTTGTGCAGCACCGTTCCGGCCGCCCCGCACAGGTCACGGACCCGGTCACTGAGCACAAGGGCCTCGCCGGCCTGGGAAACATGACGCAGCCGCGGCAGGTCCGTGCCCTGCTCCGCCAAGGCCTCACCGAGCGCGTCCACCATCATGGTGGGGGCGTACAGCTCGGTGGCCTTCTGCTCCCTCAGCCATGCCACGAACTCTTCCGGGTTACGCCGGATCTCCTCGTCCGGTACCACAAGGGTCTTGCCGTCCAAGAGGGCGGAGAGGATCTCCTGCGCCGAGACGTCGAAGCTGATCGCGGTGAACTGAGCGACCCGCGAACCGGCCTCGGCGGGGAGGGCGGAAGCGTGCCAGGACATCAGGTTGACCAGCGCGCCGCAGGACATCACCACACCCTTGGGACGCCCGGTCGAGCCGGAGGTGTAGATCAGATACGCGGGGTGCTGCGGCAGCAGCGGACCGATCCGCTCCTCATCGCCGGGAGCGCCGGCCGGCAGTGCGCCGAGTTCGGCGACAACCGCGGGGGCGTCCAGCAGCAGCGCGGGCCCGGTGGCCAGGCGCCCGGCGACCTCCGTGGTGGTCAGCGTCAGCGAGGGGACGGCATCGGCCAGCATGAAGGCGATCCGCTCGGCCGGGTACTCCGGATCGATCGGCAGGTAACCGGCGCCCGACTTCAGCACCGCCAGCAGACCGACGATCAGGTCCACCGAGCGAGGCACGGCGAGCGCGACGACGCGCTCGGGACCGATACCGCGACGGATCAGCAACCGGGCAAGCCGGTTCGCCCGCTCGTCGAGCTCCGCATAAGTCAGTTCCACGTCCGCGAAGACCACAGCCATCGCATCCGGAGTACGAGCGACCTGCGCCTGGAACAGCTCCGGCAGCGTCACGGCAGGCACGTCGCGGGCGGTGTCGTTCCACTCGACCAGGACCCGGTGCCGCTCCGTCGGGTCCAGTACGTCGATGGCGTTGATGTGCTGGTGGGGGTTGGCGGTGACGGTGTCCAGGACGCGGACGAACCGTTCGGCCAGTGCCTCCACCGTTTCGGGATCGAACAGATCGAGGGCGAAGTCGATACCGCCGCGCAAGCCGGCCGGACGATGACCATGGAAGGTCTCGCTCAGGCTGAAGAACAGGTCGAATTTGGCCGGCGGTTCGCCGGTGGGCAAGGGTTCGGTATCGATGCCGGGCAGGTCCAGTACGGGCTGGGCGTTGTTCTGCAGGGTGAGCATGACCTGGAAGAGCGGATGGCGCGCCATCGAACGGGCCGGGGCCAGGTCCTCGACCAGCCGCTCGAAGGGCACATCCTGGTGCGCGAACGCGGCCAGACCGTTCTCCCGCACCTGCTCCAACAGACGAGTGAACGTCGGATCACCCGACAGGTCCGTGCGCAGCACCAGAGTATTGACGAAGAACCCCACCAGATCATCCAGCGCCTCATCGGTGCGCCCGGCCACCGGAGTGCCCACCGGGATGTCACTGCCCGCACCCACCCGGGACAACAGCACCGCCAAAGCCGCCTGGAGCACCATGAACACCGTCACACCCTCGGCCCGGGCCAGCCCCGCCACCCGGGCATGCACCCCCGCCGGCACACACAACTCCACCCGGCCACCACGATGCGACGCCACCGCCGGCCGAGACCGGTCGAACGGCAGCACCAACTCCTGAGGAACCCCCTCCAAAACCCCACGCCAATAACCCAACTGCACACTCAGCAGACTCTCCGGATCGGACTCCTCACCCAGAAGCTCACGCTGCCACAACGTGTAATCCGCGTACTGCACCGCCAACGGCCCCCACCCAGGCACCCCACCAGCAGCACGAGCCGCATACGCGGCAGACACATCCCGCGCCAACGGACCCATCGACCAACCATCACCCGCAATGTGATGCACCACCATCACCAGCACACACTCACCCGACCCCACCCGCAACAACCACGCCCGCAACGGAAACTCAACCGCCAGATCAAACCCACGACCCGCCAACCCCGCAACCACCCCCGCCAGATCCTCCCGCCCCACCTCAACCACCGGCAGATCAAAAGAAGAAGGCACAGAAAGAATCCGCTGATACGGAACACCCTCAACAGCACCAAAAACCGTCCGCAACACCTCATGCCGACCCACCACATCACCCAACGCCAACCGCAA
>NZ_JBFBJB010000064.1:0-55721 GCF_040685895.1 Streptomyces sp. NPDC088124
CGGCACGGCCTCGGTGTCAACCTCGGCAGGCTCTCCCGCTGGGAGGAGGCGCTCGCGGAGTCCCGCGACGTCTGCGCGGCCCGGGAGCGCGTCCTTGGCGCCGACCATCCCGACACCCTGGTCAGCCGCCGCGAGATCGCCGTCGGCCTGGGCTGGCTCGGCCGCTGGTCCGACGCCCTGTCCGCCTACCGCCAGGTCGCGGACACCCGCGACCGGGTCCTCGGCGCCACCCACCCCGACGCCCTCGCCAGCCGCAACGACGAGGCCCACTGCCTGGAACAACTCGGAAGCGAGCAGGAGGCAGTCGAGTTATACGAACGGGTCGCAGCATTACGGCAGCGGGCGGTCAACGAGGATTGAACGCTTCGCGGGTGACCATGTTGCCGTCCTTCTCCAGCCTTGTACGCCAGCTCCGCAACTGGCCAAGGCCATCGCCTCCCTACAGCAACTGGCCTTTCGCTCGGGGCAGGCGCAAGTCCCCGCCACTGATCTGACCGTTACGAAACGATTCGTTCGCGGCGTCACAATGCAGAGCGGCCGTATTTCCAACCGTACGAACCGTGGCGACCGCAATGACGGCGTTGCGGAAGTGACGACGCCGGCCAATGTCCGGATGATCGCGTAGAAAGCCAGTCATGCACAACCAGAAGCGCGTCACGGCCCTCGCCGCGACCGGTATCACCGGCGTCGCCCTCGCGGGTATCGCCCTCTACGGCACCGGCGTGGCCAGCGCCGGACAGACCTCCGCGAAGTCCATGGCGGAGCCCCAGAACATCGGCCTCCTGGTCCAGCAGATCGACGTGTACTACGGTGCGAAGCCGGACGCGAACGGTGTGTACCAGGCCTCCCCGGACGGCCCATACGCCAAGGACCTCTCCCGCATCGAGGCCGACGCCAAGAAGTACATCGACAAGACCGCGCGCACGGCGCAGCAGAAGCACGCCAAGCCCGCTGTCGTCTTCGACATCGACGACACGCTGCTGCTCAGCTTCGACTACGAGCGCAGGACCAACTACACGTACAACTCCACGACCTGGGCGCAGTACGTGGCGCAGGCCGACCGACCGGCCGTCTTCGGCACCCCCGAACTGGTCAAGTACGCCAAGGCCAAGGGCGTCGAGGTCTTCTACAACTCGGGGCTGACAGAGGCGCAGCGCTCCTCCGCGGTCCAGAACCTGAAGAAGATCGGTGTCGACATCAACCTCGACGCCGACCACATGTTCCTCAAGGACACGGTCAACCCGCCGTCCTACCTGAAGGGCTGCGCCACCTCGGGCGCCTGGAAGTGCACGACCGTGCAGTACAAGTCCGGCACCCGCAAGCACATCGAGTCCCTCGGATACGACATCATCGCCAACTTCGGCGACCAGTACTCCGACCTCGACGGCGGCTACGCGAACAAGACGTACAGCTCCCCAACCCGGCCTACTTCGTCGGCTGATCCCCGGCTCGGAAGCACCGCAAGACCCCCCATCGGTTGAGTGTCATCCGTTTCCGGGTGGGGGTGATCCGTGCGGCCACCGGTGGGCATCAGGCCATGCGGCGTCAAACAGACGTACGTCGGCCTTGCTGGAGATTGCAAGTCCGGTGAGACCTTCGTGACGCTATGAGGTTCGTGGTGCGGGTTCCTGGCGTTCGGCCGGGTCGTTGACCAGGCGCTGGATTTCGTCGGGGAGAAGATCCGCACCACTGTCCGGGGAGTGGGCAAGGGAGGGCCGCTGACCTGCTCAGACGCGACGCCACCGCATCGCTTCCCAACGAGCGGTGGGTGGCCGACCTCAGCTGTGTCGCCACGCGGTCCGGGGTCGCCTACGTCGCGTTCGGCATGGAGGTGTTCTACCGGACGATTGTCGGCGGGTTCCTCAGCTCAGCAGCCGAGCTTCGCGTCCGCCCAGTCCGCGTGGTCCGAGTCGATGCCGTCGCCGCCATCCGTGACGACAAGGCGAACCGTCAGGGCTCCGCTCACGTCAGCCGCTATCGACTGCGCCGGCATCGCGGTGGTCAAGACCCCGGTCTCTGCGACCTTGACATCATCTGCCCAGATTTCGAAGGCGACGGTACCCTTGGCATCCTTCTCGTCGTCGACACCGACCTCCGCGGTGACTGTCTCGCAAGCCTTGCCCGTGTAGTACTCGATGCTGCTCTCGGCATGCGCACCCAGTCCTTTGGCGTACACGACTCCGCCAATGGTGATCGGTCGGCCGTCTCCCGGTTTGCTCTCCCCGTTACTCGTGTTGCGTTCAACGGGCCCCCAGCCGTTGGTCGTCGACAGCCAGGGCAGGTCGCCGAGCGAGGAGACTCCCGTCGGCGGCGCCACGACCACGGACGCCTTCAGCGGGAGCACGCTTTCGGCGCGTACGCCGGCGGGTGAGCGGTAGGCAACCCGCAGCGTCAGGTCGTACGAGCCCGTCGCCGCGTCGACGGGTACGCTGAGCCGCCACTTCGTACGCAGCGCTCGGCCCGTCGGCAGCGTGCCCGTGGTGGTCGGTGATGCCGCTCGCACCGTCCAGCCCTCTGGTCCGCTCAGCGCGACCGAGACACGGGTCGCCGGTGTCCGCCCGAGGTCGGTGACCGTCGACGTCAACGTGGTCGCCTTTCCCGCCTCGACCAGCAGGCCCTCGTCGACACCGAGTTCGACGGCCGGAGGCTTCTCGGCCCACCTCGCGTCCACCGAGGCGCGGACGAGCACGGTGCCGTGCGCGGGTACGGTCGCGGAGATCGTGCCCGCGGTGTTGTAGCTCTTGTGCTGCCACAGATCGCGCAGGGCGTAGGCGTCCGCGGTGGGCAGTCCGACAGCCTGAGCACTCGTGGCGATCCGCTGCGGACTGCCGGTCTCGTTGAACAGGGCCACCGCCCTGCTGCCGTCCTGCATCTCCTTGGCGACGACCCAGCGGCCGCCCTCGGCGGAGAGCACTCTGCCCTGACGTCCCAGGGGGTCCTGGTCGACCGCGATGACTTCCTTGTTGTCGAGGATGTCGAAGGTCGCCTCGGAGGCCGTGCGCAGGTCGGAGCCGATGAGCAGCGGCGCGGCCATGATCGACCACATCGAGAAGTGCGAACGGTACTCGGTGTCGGTCATGCCGCCGTTGCCGACCTCCAGCATGTCCGGGTCGTTCCAGTGTCCGGGACCGGCGGACGACGCGAGGGGCAGATTCTGCTTGAGGATCGACAGCATCGAGCCCCAGTTGTCGCTGATGTCACCGGTGGTGCGCCACAGGTGACCGACCTCCGAAGCCCATTCCCACGGTTTGTTCTGACCCCACTCGCAGATGCTGTAGACGATGGGGCGCCCGGTTGCCCTGAGGGCGTCACGCATGGTGGTGTACCGCGCCTTCGCGTCCACCCCCTGGTTGTTGCAGTTGTCGTACTTGAGGTAGTCGACACCCCAGTCCGCGAACTGCTGGGCGTCGCTGTACTCATGACCGAGGGCGCCCGGGAATCCCACGCTGTCACACGTCTTCGTGCCGGCGCTGGTGTAGATACCGAGTTTGAGTCCCTTGGCGTGCACGTAGTCGGCGACCGCCTTGATTCCGCCGGGGAATCGCGTGGGGTCGGGCACCAGCTTGTCGTTCGTGTCACGGGACGGCAGGGCCCAACAGTCATCCAGATTGACGTACTGATACCCGGAGTCCTTGAGCCCCTTCTCCACGAAGATGTCCGCGATCCCCTTGACCATGTCCTCGTTGAACTCGGCACGGCAGTGCGTGGAGTTCCAGTTGTTGAAACCCATCGGCGGGGTGAGTGCGAGACCGTCGGCCGGCGCTGATGCGGCGGGTACGCCCGGGGAGGATTTCTGTGCGGGAGACGGCGGCGCGGCGGCGGCAAAGGCCGGCAGGGTGGCGCCGACCACGCACAACAGGCCTGCGGCGATAACTTCGGCCGATCTTCTACGGACTGTGCGGGTGTGAAGGTGACGCATCACTATGTTCCTCCGCGAAAGTGGAAGAGGCACATGCCCATGCTCTTGAGTGCATTCGTCTCGGGACGTGCTACCACGGTCGAGACAATCAGGTACTCCTCGCCGGGACGGCCGGACAGAACCAGTGCCGACAACCGGGAATTCGGCGGTGGTTGAGCGCAACCAGTTCTGGGAGACATGTTGCCGACGGCAGGTCCGGCCGAGACCGCCAGGCGCGACTGACGGGCGAGCCGGTACCGATGGCAAGCATGAGGACCTCCGTCGCCGATGTCTTCAAAGGCTATGGGCGCCGACGGCTACGCGCGGATCACGGATCCAGCCAAGTATGCGATCAGGTCCGTGAGCCACCCGAACTCGGGCTGGGGACGCCTTGGCGGTGGCGCTCCTCGGTTCGTGGACGAATCCCGAGCCTCGGCGGTGGCCATCCTTGCAGTAGACGATCCGGGTCTTGTCCGGGTGCAGCTGCAACCCGACTTCGACCATCCTGTCCGTGAGCGCGGCCAGCACCTCGCGGGCCTGGCGCTCGGTGACGCAGTGCAGCACCGCGTCGTCCGCATACCGTTCGAACCAGACGGACGGGAACTCCCGGTCGTCGGAGTACTTACGGGGAGCAGCCATGATCGGGATCCTTCCGGGTCTTCGATGTCTCCATCAAACCCGGGGCGATTCAGCCGGAGGAGTCCGAACCGCCTCCGCCGCCGACAGCTCCACCGAGGGCCCGTCTCAGCGCCCGCGCCTCGTCAACAAGGCGCCGGGTGATTGGCTCGTCGCGGAGACCGCGATCGTTCATCCTGGTGTGGAGCGCGGTCAGGCGCTCGGTGACGTCGCCAATCTGGTCTTCCACCATGTCGGGGGTCAAACCGGCCCCCGGAAGAGGCAAGGCGTCGATCTGTTCGTTCAGCAGGTCGATACCTTCCTGCACCTGGGTGAGGGACTCTGCGGGTAGCCCCGAACGTCCGAGCTGGCGTTGCAGCCGCGACAGCGCGAGTGTGGTCTCTTCTAGCAACCGCACATGGCGGTCCGCCTGGAACCCGGCGTCGGTTGTAGAGACGTTTCGCAAGAACGCGGCGTGACTCTGCGCCCCTGCAAGCGTCACCGCGGCCTGATCGCCGACGATCAGCCAGCTGTCGCCCGAGCTCGTTGGCGTCCGGCAACCGAGGGCCGGCCGGAAGCAGGGATGTACGCGCAGGTCGTCCTCGTACGGCTGGAGGGGCCACTGCGAGTCGCCCGCGTACACGACGCCGTCACCACGGCGCACGCCCAGGAAGCCGATGCCGTACAAGGCGTCGATGACGGAGGTAGCCGTCAACTGCTCGGCGTACGCGGAGTACCTCTCGTGGAGGTCGTCGCGGACCTCGTGGAACCGTGCGGTGAAGTCGTTTCGGTCCACGGCGTACCCGGCATTCTCGAACTGGGCGAACACCGGCCGCAGGAACGGGAATCCGACGTTGTACTCCTTGGCGAGATCGTCGAGCTTCCATCGGGAGAACTGCTCGGCGGCCTCAAGGACGTCGTCCTCGTGGATCGTCGGATGTCCCGAGCGATCGGCAGCATCGCGGCACAGCGTGAGGAACTGGATGATGTCACGGGGCCGGGCGAGGGATCGCCGCACAAGGTATTCCGGGGTCCATTGGCCGGCAACCCGGCGGGGGAAGATGCCGTCCCACAATTCGTCGTCCGTCACCGGCCGTTCGAGAGACAGGGCGGCTCGGGCGCGGGCCAGCTCGCGCAAGGCGGCCGGGCTCCACGTGATGCGGACTTCGTCGCTGCGGAACTTGTCTCCGTCGGCGAAGTTCAGCACGTCGTAGATGTCGGCCCGTACAAAAAGCACACAGCGCACGGCATGGCCGTATGCCGCGGCGGCGTGCTTGGCGCTCAGCAGGAGCCCTGTGACCAGCGCGTGGCTGTCCGGGTCGCCCTGCCACACCTGTTCCAGCTGGTCGACCAGGATCAGGAACGGTCTTTCCTTCGCCGCAGCGCAGCCAAGGTCCTCGAAGGCGGCCCGTACGCCCACCTCGAGTGCGTCGAGCTGCCGCATGGCCCGCGCGCCCTCCGAGCCGCCACCTGCACCGGGTTCACCGCCCCCGGCGCTGACGCTCGCTTCGAAGCCGAACATCTTGACCGCCAGCGTCGCCGACTGCAGCAGGCGCGTGCCCCGCCGCAACCGGTCGGTGAGCCGCCCGTCGTCGCCCTCGCCGTTGGCTTGGAGGAAGTCCTTGAGAGCCCGTACGGAGGCGGGAATACGCCACTTCTTGTGGGTGCCGGCGTGTTCGGTGATGTGTTTGGCAGCGTGTACTGCGAAGACGTAGCGCCAGATCAGGGACTTGGCGGTGTCGGCGGTCAGCCCCTGCAGCTCGAAGCGCCGGATCTCGTCACCGGCCGCGTCGTCCGGGGTGATCAGAGCAGCGCGCCCCGGATACCGGCCGCTCATGAGGTGCGCACAGATCGCGCTCTTGCCGGAGCCCTTGCGTCCGACGACCAGCGACTTGCGTCCCGCGAGCACGGTCTCCGAAGCGTACGTGGACTGAAAGCCGTCGCGCAGCAGACCGTCGACGAAGTCGGACTCCGCGTCGTCACGTCCGAAGAAGAGCTTCTTCACGGGCCAGTACGGCTGCTCCACGGCTCCCCCTGCGCGGTTGCGGCTGAGCCGCTCAGATTAGCCGTTCGGGGCCGCCCTCACCGTCGCGTACGGATAATGGTGGGCAGACGCGGGTTCGCTTACGGGTGGGGCCAGATAGCAGCCTGATACGGGGGACACCTTGAGCGAACGGTTCGAGATCGACTCGCTGGACGGCGAGTTAGGGGACGTCTTCCGCGCCTTGGCTGCTGGACAGGAGCACCAGGACGAGGCATTGGGAACCGTGGTGCGGGACGTCGGCTCGCTCCACACCACGATCTCCATGCTCCACGCGGAGATCGCCGGAGTGCGCAGTGAAATCGCCGAGGTCACTGACAACCTGCGCAACGTGGCGCACGCCGTGCAAGTCGTCGACAGCTCGGTCACCCAGTTGCGGGACACATTCGCTGATTTCACCGAACGTTACGTGAAGGACCAGGCCCGCGCCGCCGCCGAAGCCGAGCTGGCGCAGCTCACCCTCGACTGGCAGAGCCGATTCGAGCAGCGTCGCCGTACCCGTGCCCTCGCCCATGGCCTGGTGCACGAACTCACCCGTGACGCCGTAAAGCGCGGAGTCGTCGACGCGGCCGCCGTCGAGACCTGCGCCGCGGAACGCCTGCTCATGGAGCCGTCCTACTGGCTCGCTCCGGCTGTGGTGGCGCTCGCCGCCCGCCACCGGGGTGAGGCAGAGAAGGCTCGGCGAGCCGTGAGCCATGCCTACTCTCTCGACCCGGCCAAGTCCAACTTGTTCTTCGCGCTGACCTGTTCGCGCCTGGGCGAGTTCAAAGAAGCCGCCCGCCGCATGGACCAATACCTCCGCTCCATCGACTCCTACGCCCTGGACGAGGACTTCCAGATCGTGCTGGATGCGGTGGCCTGCCGGGAACTGGGCGATGACGCACACACCTATGCCCAACTGGCTATGAAACGCTGGGCAGGTCAACTGGATCTGGCCAGGAGCGACGCAGGACCCGACCTGGTTACAGGCCACTTGTGGAAGCTGCGGCACCGTGTGCCGGAGGAGGCGTTCTCCGAGCTGGGCCGGCTGTGCGCGAAGGAGTGGAACCAGCTCAGGAGGGGCCTGGAGCTCGCGAGCGTCCCCGCAGCCGCCTTGGAGTACCTCCAGGAGCAGTTCCCGCCCGAACCGGTGACCTGGACCGAGTCGGGCACCTACACAGAGGGGGCCCTGGGAGCCCTGATTGACCGGTACGGCCCTGAGGAGCGGGCGCTGGACCGACGCATGGAGTACTTGCGCCGCGTCATCGACCACGGCGGAGACGTAGACGCAGCCAGACGTTCCGTCGGAGCCGACGACGACGCGCGCGAGCCCGCCGACCTCCGCACCCTCCTTGTCAACGCCGTCTTCGTACCACGGTCAGTCCTCCTCAGCGACGAGGCCCGTCGGCTTGTCCTGCGCACCCTGTGGCCCCGCATGCTGGAGGCCGCGCAGGAGTGCGCGGACCGAGCCCAGCACCTGCTGCCCAGGGAACTCGCCATCGGGACGGCCGAGTGGAGTGCCGTCGTCCCCGCCGATCCGTGCGCCGACATCGACGCCGAACCCCTCGTCGCGGAACTGACCGGTGCCATAGAGGAGCGCACCGACCGGCAGGTCGACGCGGTGCAACTCAACCGGGTCCGGCTGTGGGGCGCCGGGGTGCTGACGTTGGTGGCCGTCGTCCTCGCCTTCATCACCGAGGCCGGGACCGCCCGCGCGGTCTGCGCCTGTCTCAGCCTCGGGTTCGCGGGTTGGGCGACGCACGAATGGCGTCGGGTTCCGGTCCGTAGGCGGGAGTTGCGCACCGAAGGTTCCGGGCTTGCGCGGCGGCGTGCACGGATGCTGCGTCTGGGCCTGGAGCAGCGGGAGGAGTTCTTCGATACCTGGACGGCCCATCTGCAGGCCAGCGACGCGCTACGGACCTGGGGTGCCGAGACGTGGCCTGTGGAGGACGGGACGTGAGAGAACTGGGGAGCGCGGGAAGCTCAGAGGATGGTCCCGTCTTCGTCGGCGACGGCCGCTACGAGCTGATCCGTCACCTCGGCAGTGGCGGCATGGGGGACGTGGTGGCGGCCAGGGACGTCCGTCTCGACCGTCGTGTGGCGCTCAAGTTCCTCGGCGCCGCACGCCTCACGGGAGCGACTCCTGGAAGTGAACGCCACATCCGTGCACTTGAGTTGTTCGTGAGGGAAGGCCACACGATGGCCCGCGTCGACCACACGTACGTGGCCACGATCTACGACTGCGACGTCGGCGGCGCCGATCCATTCCTCGTCATGGAACACGTGGACGGCCGTCCCCTAACGGAGTACGTGGGCGGTGATCCTCTGCTGCTGGAGCAGACGGTCCGGTGGAGTGGGCAGATCGCCGAGGGCCTCGCCGCCGCACACCGAGAGGGCGTGATGCACCGCGACATCAAGCCCGCCAACATCCTCATCACCCACGACAACAGCGAGGTGCGCATCATCGACTTCGGCCTCGCCCGCTTCGCCGACGCCACGGAATCACACACCGACATGGGAACTCCGCTGTACAGATCACCAGAGCGTTGCCGCTTCGAGTCAGGCGACGAGCGCAGTGATCTGTACTCCCTCGGCTGCGTGATGTACGAAATGGTGACTGGCTGGCCCCCGTTCGGCGACCGACACTCGGACGCCGCCGCACTGGCCAAGGAGCACCAGCACCGGTCTCCCGTCCGGCCCGCGCGGCAGGTGCCAGATGTGCCCGACGCCCTGGATGGCCTAATCATGGCGCTATTGGCCAAGAATCCGGCTGACCGCCCCCAGAACGCACACGCGGTGGTCCGGGCACTCCAGGAGGTGGAGCGGACCCTCGAAGCGATGGCAGCGAAGCGACGCCTCGTATCGGGACACACCGCGCCCCAAGTCGACGCGGGATTCACGGAGCGCATCAGGGTCACCGAGAAGCGCGTCCGACGACTGACGCTGCAATTCGGGCCCGCACACGGGGAGACCCTCGCTGCCCGCTCCGAACTTGCGGAGCTGACAGGGGAATCCGGCGACGAGCGAGGCGCGATGGAACTGTACGAGCAGATGGGCCGTGACTGCCAGCGGCGCTACGGCCCCCACGACCACAGAGCCCTGGACGCGTTCGAGAAGATGACCCGGTGGATCGAGGGCGGGTACGAAAGGTGATCGCGACGGAGGTTCCCGCGGGCATCGCTTAAGGGCGTGCCGGGAATCAACACGTCGGTTTGATCTTGGTTTTGTCGGGGTTGAGGAACCTGGCGACGTCTTCCCGCCTGCGGAAACGGGCGGTCGAGGCAGGGATGTGGACACCGTGGGCTTCCAGGAGCGGGCGGACGTCTTTCGCCGCGCGGCTGATGGTCATGGCGGTGGTGTTGAAGAGGTGGCCCAGGAGGTCCATGGTCGCGAGTTTTCGCAGGTGGAGCACGGTGACCAGGACCCGGTCGGCTGAGGTGAGCTTGGCTTTGGCACCTGCGCCAGGGGCCACCAGCCGCTCGTGGCCCCGACGTGTGCGGAGGACTCGCTCGCGTTGAACCTCCATCGCTGGAGTCAACGAGTTGATGAGTTCTTTGAGCTGTCGGCGGGTCATCCCACCGCCTGCTCACCCCGAACGACCAACTCCTCGAACCCCGCACCGACCTGCCGCCCTTCGACCTCTCACTCCTGAGCCCACTGGACTGGAAGGGCGTGGACATCAAGGTCGAGTCCATGGGGCCCGACAGACTTCCCCACTCGATCCAGCACTACATGTCCCTCCACCTCAGCAGACAAGAAGACTTCGACATCCTCCTCGACGACGGCGCCGGCGAAGTCGCCGACCTCGTCGGCATCACCGCCAACGACACCGACATCACAGTCACACTCGTGCACTGCAAGTACTCGTCCGAACCATCGCCCGGCGCTCGCGTCGGCGATCTGTACGAGGTCTGCGGCCAAGCAGCCCGCGGCGCGAAATGGCGCGAGTACGGAATCGATGCACTGCTGCGGACACTGGACCGCCGCGCGGGCAAGTACGCCACCCGCCACCCCGGCAAGACGCCGTACCTGATCGGCAGCATCCACGAGCTGTACCGCATCCGCGAACGCGCACCCCACCTGCGCCCGCACATCAACACCGTCATCGCCCAACCCGGACTGTCAGCAGCAGCGTGCAGCAGCGAACAGCAGCACCTCCTCGCCGGCGCCCACTCCTACGTCAAAGCCCTCACCGGAGGCACATTCGCCGTCCACTGCAGCCTGTAGATCAAGCACCAATGACAGCTCACCATGCCTACAACATGGCAATCGGCAGGCAACCGCACGCCTCTGACCTGTGCAAACATCGGGCTGTCATAGGAGTCAGCACGAGATTGACCTGGCCTTTCGTCACTGCTTTCAGTTCCAGTCCGTCACCACCCGACAGTGAGAACTAGCAGGTCAGTCTGGCTATACCACTGACATCCAGATGACGAATCTCCGCTGACAACCTCATGCAGACCATCAGGCGGGCCGCGATCCACATCTGCAGGGCGCGGCCCAGGACGCTGGCGAGCTCTCCAGCGTCCCGTACGAGGAGATCATCCTGCTTAGAAGTCATCTCATTTGGCTGGGTAGGCTGTCAGTCGTGGCGAGGATTGTTGAGCGGCTGGTGCCGGATGAGCTGTGGGAGCTGTTCCAGCGGTTGGTTCCGGAGGCGCCAACGCGGCCTCAGGGCGGGGGCCGGCGTCGGCACGGTGACCGCGAAGTGCTGGCCGCGATCGTCTTCGTGGCGACCTCGGGCTGCACGTGGCAGCAGTTGCCGACTGCGTCGTTCGGGCCGTCCGGCGCGACGGCTCACCGGCGTTTCACCGAGTGGTCGAAGGCCCGGGTGTGGGCCAAGCTCCACCGCCTGGTGCTCGACGAACCCGGATCCCGTGGCGAGTTGGACTGGTCACGGTGCGCGATCGACTCGGTGAACATGAGGGCGATGAAAAGGGGGAGCTGACAGGTCCGAATCCTGTAGACCGGGGTAAGTACGGGTCGAAGATCCACTTGATCACCGAGCGCACCGGTCTGCCATTGTCAGTCGGTATATCGGGTGCGAACATGCACGACAGTCAGGGCCTGGAGCCGCTCGTGCGGGGTATCCCGCCGATCCGCTCGCGACGCGGACCGCGCCGCCGCAAGCCCGGCAAGCTGCACGGCGACAAAGGGTACGACTACCGCCACCTGCGGCAATGGCTCCGTGCGCGGGGTATCACGCACCGCCTGGCCCGACGCGGCATCGACTCCTCCACCCGCCTGGGCCGTCACCGCTGGGTCGTAGAGCGGTCCGTGGCCTGGCTCGCCGGCTGCCGCAGACTCCACCGCCGCTACGAACGCAAAGCCGAACACTTCGCAGTCATCGCCTGCACCCTCATCTGCTACCGCCGACTCACCAAATGAGATGACTTCTTAGCGAGCTCCGGGTGGCCAGGGTGTTGAGGTGCCCTGGGCACAGCACCCGCACGAAGCGGGCCAGCAACTCTTCTGTGGTGGTGGCCGCGCCGACTACATCCCCCGCCTCGCCCTCGCACCGCCAGGACCCGTACGAGCAGGGTGCGGCGGTAGCTGTGGCCCGAGTCGGTGGAACCGTTGGGGCTCACTGCGCCATGACGCCGGCAACCCTGATGATCCGGTGGAGCTGGGCCACGATGTCCTGCCGATTACGGACCAGCTGAGCGTCGGTTACAGCCCCGGATCCGAACTGCAGTACCGGCGTGTGAACATGACCTCCCGGAATGCCGGATTTCCCCATCCGATCACGGAGCAAAGTGGCCCGATAGGCGACCTCGTTCGACAGAAAGTCCCCGCCGCTACCTGCCCGGGCCGTCGACCAAACACTGCTGGGGCCGTTGGGCCGCACAACAGGGGTGGTTCCGGGGGGAGAGAGGACAGGGATCTCCGTCACCTGTGTGTTGTTGTAGACGGGAAACCGACCGGTATTCACGGTCAGGATGAACGGATGGGAGTGGGTGCTCGCGGTCCACTGCGGCTGCGTGGCGGGATCACTCACCGGGATAAGCCCCGTGCTGGATGCATTTTCATTGTCCGACGCTCCTCCCCGCCAGGCCCCGTTGTAGTTTTCCAGGTCGAATCGGCCGGGCCGGCCCTGACTCACCGTGAAGAACATGTCGGCCTGCGCCATGGGCTCACGCAGGGCACGTTCGACGGTGCCTTCGGTGAAGTCTCTCCAGCGGACCGGGAGCATGACGGTCTCAATACGGAAGAAACGGCCGTTGTCGCTGATCACTAGCTCTCCGTCCAGTGCCAGCGCCGCAGCACCGGACGGATTGCTGTTGCGGATGTCGCCGTCCAGACCAAACGGGTCGAACCCGGTCAACACGATCTTGTTCAACTTCCACGGCTGGTCCCAGGGAAGCGACTCCCAGGACACGGAGTCCTGGCCTCGCGAGGAAGTCTCCAGTTTGTTGAGCAATGCTGTCCTGGAGGCGTCGGAGAGGCCGAAACCCGGCTGCCACTGACGCAGAACCTTGGACATGGCGAGCCGCGCCCAGTACAGCGGGCGGTCGTCCTCCTTACTCAGGTCCCCAACTACCGGGGTCAGTCCACGTGCTTGATCCACGGCACGCTTCCACAACTGGAGACCATGCTGAGCGACGACCGCCTCGGCCGCCGCCACCGACTGTGCCTGCCGCAGGGCCGTGTCGAAAGCCGGCCCCGCATCGCCGTACCCGCTACGACGCAGTATGTCCTGCGGCACCGCCTGCTGGACCAGGCGCAGTTCCTCGACGGTTAAGTCGGATGGGCCTCCCTGCGGAGCGGCAACGGCCGGCAGAGGACCGCCGGTGCATATCAGCGCGGCGCCAACGAGCAGGGTCAGGACCCATGCGCATCGCTGCCTCGGCTGTCCACGCAGGAGCGGTCTGATGAAGTACATGACAATCCTTCCGTCAGGTGTCAGAAGTATCGCCATGAAAACGGGCAACCACTACAGTCCTGAGATTGGTGACAGTGATCACGGCCGGAGGCGACATTCAGGTCGGCCTCCGGACGACATTCCCGGTCAGCGAACACCGGGGAGGTATCCGGCGCTCACTCCTCTCCTCTCGCACAGCGGCCGCGCGCCGCTCGTCCCCCGCGTACGGCGCGCAGCGGCGGGGCCGGCCGTACGGCAGGAGAGAGGGAGGCGTCGGTACCGCTTCCGTGCGGCGAACTGCCGGCGGATGACGAGGCCTCCGGGGCGGGGCGTCACCACGCGGTCAGGTCGACCGCCCGGGCGCAGTGGGGGTCCAGGCGGTCTGCCGCCCAGCGTTCCTCCTCGCCGATGAGCGCGGGCAGGGCGGCCAGGAGGGCGGTCAGTGCGCCGGTGAGCCGTACGTCGGCCGCGACCCGGCCGTCGGACTTCTCAGTGGCGAGGTAGAGCCGCATGCGGTCCTGCCCGGTGAAGAGGAACCCGCACAGGGCAGGCTCCGGCGCGGTCTCCACGAACGGCCAGGCCAGCGTGCGCAGTACGCGCAGCGCCCGGTCCGTATCGTTCGGGGCGGCGGGATCGAGGGCGGAGGTGTCCACCGCGATCAGCGGCATGCCCATCACGGACACGTCGGTGCGGGGGCGGGCGCCCGATAGCAGAGTGCGGGTCCATCCCAGCAGCAGCGGGGCGGTGACCGGCTCGCCGTCCTCGTCCGACAGCGGGATCTCGAAGACGGTCAACTCGTGCGCCGCCGCGTCGGCGGCCCCGGTGACGACCCGGACCGTGTCCTGGGCCGGGAGGATGCCACGCAGGAAGACGGCCCCGGTCAGCGGCACCGCGGTGTAGTCGAGGAGGAAGCGCGTGAGGTAGGCGTGCTGTCCGACCGTCTCGTCGCCGGGGCCGCTCACTCGTTGATCCAGTTCGGGCACTTGTTCATGCCCTTGCAGTAGGCCGTGATGACACCGAACTTATTTCCCCTGCCCGCGTCGTACTCACCGTCGGCCGTACGGCGGGCGTACTGCACGATGACCCCGTAGTACTCGAGCCTTCCTCCGTCCTTCTTGTCCACCTTCCCGGCCAGGGCCGCGTTCACCACCCGGCACTTCTTGACGTTGTGCTTGCCGGAGAAGTGGTTCCAGCCGAGATCTCCGTTGCCGTAACGCGTGGGGATCACCCGGCCCTCGGGGTCGGTCTGCTCACACTTCGCCCTCGTGTTCCAGTACGGCGCCGCCGCTGCCGCACTCACGGGCGCGGCCAGGAGACAGGTGCTGATGACCACCGCCGTCAGCGTCTTGATCACCTTCATGAACGGACCCTGCCACCGGGCCGCTGCCAGTATCCCTCCCCCGTCGGCAGATTCGTTCCTCCGGCCCCCGGACGGGTCACGCCCCACGGCAAGCCATCACCTCACAAGACGGGTCACCGTTGACCATCGACGGAACCCAGACGTACCAGCGGGTGCGCCGTCGATCCCGACCGGAGGGCCCATGCCCACAGGCGACAGCCCGCTCGGTCGTCTCCTCGTACTTCTGAGTGCCGCCCCTGCTCCGAGGCGTTACCCGCCGACGAGAGCCGGCAAGCTCATCGCCGCGCTCGCCCTGCAGCCACTCCCCCCGGCACGAACCGAGACAGGTGTGAAAGGCCGCGACGGGCGGGGGCCTACACCAGGGCGGCCGGGACAGCGTCTTCTGTCGTCCAGTCGCCGTCGAACAGCGCGGCGACCAGGCGTAGGTGTTCGTCGGGGAGTTGGCCGGCGCGGTGTCTGGTGCGGGCTTTGGCGAGCCAAGCGCCGATTCTGACGGTGTCGCCGTCGACGCGGATCGTCTCGCGGGCGGCGGGGGCGCGGCCTTCGCGGTGGAGGAAGAGTTCCAGGAGCTGGGCGGTCTGTTCGAAGGTGCGGCGGGTGCGGCGGGCGGGGGCGAGCGGGTTGGTGTCGGGGGTGAGGCCGAGGGCGGTCATCAGCTGCTGCTGGCCGGGGGCGAGGCGGTGCCAGGTAGTGAGCTGGCGGTGCAGCCAGGAGCCGGCCTTCACCCCGGCCAGGACGGTGTCGCGGGTGAGCGTCGCGGGGTCGGCGCCGTCGGCGAGGTGGGTGCGCAGCAGGTGGTATTTGCGGTGCCAGTCCGCTCCGTGGGGCAGGCGCCAGTCGGGGGCCAGGGCGGTGAGGGCCTCGGCGCGGTCCGCGGCGAGCGTGGCCGTGGCGGCGAGGTGGCGCTGTTCGGCCAGCCAAGCGCCGACGCGTGTGGTGGCGGGCGCGGCGAGGTGGCCGTGGAGGTGCAGGTAGTCGGTGGCCTCGGTGAGGCGGGCGCGCCATGCGGCGTCGTGCTTGTCCCAGATCATGCCGAGCGCATCGAGTTCGGCCCTCCAGTCGGCTTCGAGGCGGCCGGCTTTCGCGGCGTCGCGCATGGTGGTGATGAAGGTGCCCAGCCGGTAGCCGGTGGGGTCGGTGTAGTCGGCGGGGACGTCGAGGTGGCCGTACTGGTCGCGGTAGGACTGGGCGGCGGCGAGGCCGAGGCGGCGGGAGCGGGAGACGGCCGCCTCGCGGGGGTCGAAGGAGGCCAGGTCCATCGCTTGGGCGATGCGTTCGGGGTGGACGGTGAAGTCGAAGTGCCAGCGGCGCTGGATGACGTCGCTGGTCTCTCTGGGGAGGCGGTTGGCCTTGTCGGGCAGGCGCTCCAGGATGCGGTGGTCGTGGCTGGCCAGCGCGCAGGCGATCGCCCAGACGGGTTCGTAGGCGGTGCCCAGAATGTTCTCGGGGTCGGCGCTGGGAGGGACGTAGACGGGGACGATCAGGCTGGCTGTCTTGCCGGACACGTCAAGGCGCAGGGCGCGGCCGAGGGCCTGGACGCAGCGGATGACGCTGCGGGTGGGGTCGGCGAAGACGATCGCATCCACGCTGGGGATGTCGACGCCCTCGGCGATCAGGCGGGAGTTGGCGAGGATCGCGCGGTCGGCGGCGGCGAAGGCCGTGAAGGTGTCGGCGCGCTGGGCGGGGGTGTGCTCGCCGTGGGCGAAGAACAGCTTGGGGGTGATGTCCGGGACGAGGCCGGGGTCGGTGCGGGCCAGCAGGCGCAGGGTGTGGGGGAGTTCGCGGGCGAAGCGGCGGGCGTCGGAGACGAGGTTGAAGTAGACCAGCACCTTGTTCAGGCGGTGTTCGGTCATGGCGCGCAGGACGGACAGGTGCAGGGCGGTGGTGCGCAGTGCGCTGTCCGCCTCTTCGCCGCTGTCTGCGCCGGGAGGGGCGGTGGTGGGGGCGGTGAGGTTGAGGCGGCGGCGCAGGTCGGTGTCGGTGAGGGTGGGTACCACGATGCGGTAGTCCGCGGCCCGGCCGTCGGTGACTGCTTGTGCGAGGGGGTATTCGTGGACCTTCTTGCCGTAGACGGCCTCGTTGTCCATGGAGTTGGCGAACGCGTCCGCATCGGTGTCCGGTCCGGCGGCGTGCCGGCGGCGCGGGCGGGTGGTATCGGCAGACTCCGCCAGTTCCGGCGCGCCGACGATCCTGGGGGTGGCGGTCATGTAGAGGCGGCGGTCGGCGTGGATGCGTGCCGCGTCGTTGACGATCGCCCACTTCTTGTCGGCGCGGCCGGCGATCCGGTGGGCCTCGTCCATGACCGCGAGGTCGAACGGGGGGACCGCGTATCCCGTGTTCCGGGTTTCCGCGATCTTGTTCAGGGAGTCGTAGGTGCAGATCACGGTGAGTGCCGGGATCTGGTCCGCCCGCTCCCCCACCACTGACATCAGCCCGCCCAGGGCGTGCGGGTCGGTGGTCGACATGACGCGGGCTGCGACCAGGTCGTCGCGGCCGCTGGTGTCCAGGGAGGAGACGATCACCATGTGTTCCAGGTGACCGTCGCGGCGCCAGGCCAGTGCCGTCTGGGCCGCCAGGTCGAGGGTGGGGACCACGAACAGCACCAGCCGTGCGCCGAGTTCGTCCGCCACCCGGATCGACACCAGTGTCTTGCCGGTGCCCGTCGCCGATACGAACAGGCCCCGCGTTCCCGCGCGCCGCAGATGCCGTACCAGCCGCTGAACGGCCTCGGCCTGGTCGGGAAAGAGCCGCGCACGTTTGGGGCGGCCGGGGCGCGGCAGTTCCACCACAGTCATGACAGCTTTTTCCCGCTTCCGCTTCCCGGGCCGCTGGCACACAGTCCAGTTTCAGTGACTGGACTGTATCACTCCGAACACTTTCCGTACGCAAAAGGCACTTCTATCGTACGCATTTGGTACGCGATAAGGACGTTTCAAGGTATGGTGGGGGTGGAGGTGTCTCATGTCCGAGTTGTTCGACGCGGTCGATGCACTGGTCGCGTCCCGTTCCCCGCTGCCGCCACCGGCCGAGCGCAGGCGGCTGCGCCAGGCGCACGCGCTCACCCTGGACGAGGTGGCTGCTGCCCTGGATGTGCGGCGGGCGACCGTCGGCGGCTGGGAGTCGGGCCGGACCGAGCCCCGCCCGCCGGAGCGGGAGGCGTACGCGCGCCTGCTCCAGCAGCTCACCAAGCTCTACCCCGCGCCCGGGAGCACCGGCGCCCCGCAGGAGGACACGGACGCCGCGGCGGCGCAGGCCGTCACCCCCGCGGCGCCCCGCCCGCGGTCTCGGCCCACGGACGGGGCGCCGGAAGCTGCTGCCGCACCTGTGGCCGAGGAGTCCCCGCCCCCGGTCACTGCCCCGGCAGCGGTCGGCGCGCCGGCCGCCGTGTCGCTGCCGCGTGCCGAACGGGCCCCCGGTTCGCGGCGCCCCGCCGCGAAGAAGCCCGCCCCGGCGAACACTCCCGCGCCCGGCGGGGCGTACGCGCACGGTCCGCTGCTCGTCCTCGACTCCGGCACGGAGCGGAATGTGACGGGCTACGGCGTCGGCGGGCTGATCATGGACGTGCCCGCCAAGACGCTGCCCGCGCTGGTGGAGTGGACACTCACCGAGGCACGACTGGGCTCGCAGAAGCTGCACGGCTCGGGGAAGGACGGCGACCCGCTGCTGGTGCTCACCGAGGCTGCGTGCGAGCGCTACGGCCTGCCCGCCGTCCTGTCCGAGGCCGAGCGGCTCGCCGGTCGGCTCCCGGAGGGGCACAAGGTCATCAAGCAGCTCCAGCGCGCCGACTGGCAGCTCACCAGGCGCGGGCTGGGGCCGTGGGCACGCATCTACCGCCCCGCCCAGGGCGGCCGCCGGCAGTGCGTGCAGCTGTGCGTCCCTGCCTGGCGTGCCCTCGACGACCGTGCCTGGGGCCATGCCGCCCGCCTGGATCCGGCCGGACTCGCCCGGACGCTGGGCGTGTACGCGCAGCGGGTGATGACGCCGGTCGGCTCCACCGCCGTGACGGGGCTGGAGCTGATGACCGCGCTCAGCCCGCCGACCCGCGCGAGCGAGCCGGACGCCGACGGCCATCGGCATTCCGCGCACCGGCCCGGCTCGCTGGGTACGGAGCCGGTGGACCCGGCGCCGTGCGAGGCGACCGACGGGCACCCCGTCCTGGCCGGCCTGCCGAGGTTCCACGTACGCGGGCCCGGCGAGAAGCTGTTCGAGGAGGCCTACGACTGGGCACGGGACATGACCGACGCCGAGTGCATGCAGCGCCACTTGGTCGCCATCGACGTGAACCTCGCCTTCGGTGCTGCCGCCAACGGCGCGGTCGTCGGTCTTGCGTCGCCGCCTGTGCGTGTCACCAACCCGGTCTTCGACCCGGCGGTGCCCGGCTCCTGGCTGGTCGATCTCTCCCACGTCGACCTGTCCCGGGTAAAGGTCGCCAAGCAATGGCGCCAGTTGGAGGGCCACCTGCTGCCCAGCCCGTTCACGCCTACCGGCGAACGCCCGACCGGTCCGGCCTGGTACGCCACCCCAACCGTGGCGTACGCCGTCGAGCTCGGCTACGACGTCGCCCCGCTGGAGGCATGGGTGCGACGCGAGAGCGGCCGGTTCCTGGACGGCTGGTACAAGCGGCTGCGCAACGCCTACGTCGCGACCATGGCGGATCTGGGCGTCACGGAGAAGATGCCCCCGGCCGAGTTCCTGGAGACGATGGACAGCTGCAAGCAGCGTGACCCCGAGCTGGGAATCGTCGTGGACGCGGTCAAGATGACCGTGAAGGGCGGCATCGGCAAGCTGCAGGAGAAGGCGCGCGGCGGCGGCTGGAGGCCGGGCCAGGCCTGGCCCGCCCTCGCCCGGCCCACCTGGCGCCCGGACATCCGCGCGACCGTCATCTCCCGGGCCCGGATCAACATGCACCGCAAGATGGCCGCCCTGGCCGCGGCCACCGGGCAGTATCCGGTCGCGGTCCTGTCGGACTGCGCCGTATACGCCGCCGACGGCCCCAGCCCGCTGGATGTCCTGCCCTACGGCGCCGACGGCAAGACCGTGCCGGGCAGCTTCCGGCTCGGCGTCTCGCCGGGGATGGTCAAGCACGAGGGCACCCAGAGCGTGCTGTGGGGCGCGGACGTGCTCGAGCAGCTCGGTGCCGACGGCAAGACCGCCAACCTGGCCCGCTACATCAAGACCGGCGAGGTTACCGCCAAGGACACCGGAGAATAGGGAGCGTTGCAGGCGATGGTCACGGTCGGGGAAGAACTCGACAGGGCGGTACAGGGCGCGTTCACACGTCCCGTCCCCAAGTCCGCCGGGGCGCAGATGCGTTATCTGGTCCGGCAGCACCAGCGCAGTACCCGGCTCGTCGCCGAACTGCTCGGCATCAGCCAGCGCACGGTGGAACGGTATGTGAGGAATCAGATCAGAACGCCCCGGCCGGAGCTCTCCGACCGGCTGCACCATGAGGTCCGCGCACGCTGGCAGCCGCAGATCCGGGCGAAGGCGAAGAAGGCCGCGGCCACCACGAGCGGCATCATGATCGATGTCCAGGCCCGGTTCGGCTACACCGCCGCCCCCGGCAGCACCGACCAGGCCCGCGTGCGCCACCTCACCCTCGCCCTGCCACCCCGGCACGCCGCCCGCCTCCTTCAAGCCCAGGAAACCGGGGTCGACGAGAACGACCTCCGCGAGATCGCTGCCCAGGCGTTGGGGGAGGTGTACTTCCGCGACGGCGGCCGCCGTGCCCACGGCCTCGAAGTGGAACTCAAGGACATCGTCGACCTCCAGTTCGAGCTGTAGGCGGTCGTCGTCGAGTTGGGGCAACTCGTTTACCGGTGAGCCGAAGCAGGCTTGTTGTCACCTACGAGGCTTGCCGTTGGCCGCATGTCGTGACTGAAACGCGATAGTTGGCCTCACACGCTAGCTGGCCCCGCACCTCAGGCACGCCGGACGCCCGACCGAGGAACTACCGGAGTCCGTCGCTAGGCTTCGGCACCATGACCAGTGATCCCGGGTTCACCTGCGCGTGCTGCGGGGGCCAGCACCCCGAGCTGCCGATGAACTACACGGCCGAGGCCCCCGCCGTGTGGGATCCGGCCTTCGCCGACGCCGACGACTGCCTGCTCTCTACGGATCAGTGCGTGGTCCGCGGTCAGCACTACTTCGTCAAGGGCCTGATCGAGATACCGGTCATCGGCAGTGACGAGGTGTTCTCCTGGGGCGTCTGGGTCTCGCTCAGCCGAGAGAGCTTCTCCCGGGCCTCAGATCTGTGGGACAGGCCCGGCCGCGAGGCCGAGAAACCGTACTTCGGCTGGCTCACCACCGATCTTCCGGTGTACCCGACGACGACGCTCAACCTGAAGACGCACGTCCATACCCGCCCGATCGGCGAACGCCCCTTCATCGAGCTGGAGCCCACCGGCCATCCCCTCACCGTCGAGCAGCACACAGGAATCAGCCTGGAACGCGTGCGAGAGATTGCGTCGGCCGTGATCCACGCCGGAGACGGCGAGCAGCAGTAATGGCTGACCAGCCCGTATCGTCCGTCCCGGTCGCGCCTGCCGGTCTGAGCCGCAGGGCCCAGCGGTTCATCGAGACGGAGGGCATCCGCGTTCACCGGCAGGACATCAGGCGACAGAGCGACGCGTGGGTCGAGCACGGGATCCCTGCTGCGGAGATCGAACGGGCCGCTGCTTTCCAGGACCGCTGGGGCGGCCTCGCCCTCCCGCCGGCCCCGTTCTACGAGGGCGGTCCGCGCATCCTGGACGCCGACCGCCCCGAGGAGATACCCGCAGAAGGCTGGTCGTTCCCGGCAGGAGACTGCCGGGCGTCCATGGCCTACAGCTTCATGATCGGCCCCGACGGTACGTTCGGTCTCGACGCCCACCGCTGGACGCCCCTGCATGCCAGCACTGACGGATGGGTGGAATCCCTGGCGCTCGCCGCTCATGCCCGCCGCTGGGCCACTACCGTCACACGGATCACGCGCAAGGCCGTCGATGCACTTGATCTCGGCGAATTCGAGCCGGTGCCCGAAGTGCAGGGCGTGACCGACTCGTGGTGGCGGGGCAGGGACTCCCTCATCGCCGTGTACCGAGGTGAGGCCGTGGGCCTTCACGCCCCGCAATGCCTCGAAGCGCACATCTACGGCGGCCTCGACGAGTGGGCCCTCCACGGTGACTGACCCGCGGGCAACGGATCTGAGCACCCACCTGGCCCGAAGCGCCAACTATCGTGCTCATTCACACATGCTGCTTCTCGACCGTCCTGTCGAAGCTCAGCCAGTAGAGTCCCGCGAGGCTACTACTGCTGGGCGGCTGGTCGCGCGCGAGTGAGTCCGTTCCACCGCTCCAGTTCGTCTGCGTGGCTGCCGACTGCTGTTGCCCGGGCGACCTCTTCGGCTTCCTTCGGTCTCGGCTCACCATGGCGGGTGATCAACGTCAGCGGCCAGGTCGGAGTGCCCGACTGCTCGCCGTCGAAGGGGTGCCAGTCCCAGGCCGCATCGAACCGCCAGGCGCCTCCGTTCCGGTCAGCAACCTCATCACCCAGTTCGAGGAAGGCGTACGGACGGAAGAACAGCTCGATGCGTATTGGTTCCCCGCCGGCCGGATCGATCGTGTAGCCCTGGTCCTCAAGGGAAGGATCATGGGTCTCACCCTGCTGTAGGACCTCGAGGTAGGACACGGGCCGGGGCAGCATGCCGGTGACCAGGGGTGGATCGAAGCGGTGAACCGCCTGGACGTGCACCACAGTCTCGGGGATACCCACCAGGCAGGTATCCCCCGGCTTTAGTGCGGTCTCCGCCGGTTCCGTTCGGAAGATCTCCCACTCGCGGGCCGACGGCGTTGGAAGCGCCCTCTGGCCGTTCCACCTGATGTTCGCGGCCTGCGGGTCCACTTCCAACCACGGCCACCGCACGGATACGTAGCAACGGGTGACCCCGGTGACGGCAGTCTCAGTGAACGGGCACTCCAACAACAGCACGTCACCGGGCCTGTAGTCGTGGCTCATGAACGCATTGTGCATGCCGTCACTGAAGGTGGTCGATCGCCTTGGCCAGGCCATTGAGCCGAAGGGCGATAGGTGTCACAGAGGCAGGCGTGCTGTCACGAGCGGCTTCGGGGTTAAGTACTACTGGTCCGTGTCCGCACCGGGCCATAGCCCCTCGAGGGCGGGGCCGCAGTTCTCTGGTAAGTGCGCGACGACAAGTGCTGCGGCCTCCTGTGGTGTGTTCGTCTTGCCGATCAGCTCGTAGTCGGAAGCGTAGACGTTGTAGCCGGGGTCGCCGGTGGCGATGGATGGGAGGTTGTGGAGTGGCCAGGTACCGCGGGTCGCTCGGCGGAACGCCAGTGTGCCGTGGCTGGGGAACAGCGCGCGCAGGCGTGGCTGGGCGGAGGCGGCTTCGGCCACGTCCAGGTCACCGAGCCGGATTGAGCTGCCCCGAGTTTCGTAGAGTCCGATCTTGATTGGTTCAGGCGGACTGCGGGATCCACTCATGGCGACGATGTTGTGCCAGCTCTATGCCGCAGATCCCAAGCAGTCGCTGCCAGCCACGCGCGGAGCTCTGTACGCGAAGTTCACCGGCCTGCTCCACCGTCGTATGAGCAGCAGGGACCAGTCAGGCATCCGGAACCAGGCCGAGGCCACCATGGCGCGCTTCGGCCCCGCAGCCTTGTCGCGGGCCCACGACCTGATCGACCAACTGCCCGACACGATCGACAGCCTGGCATTCAACCATCACAGCGGCAGCGAAACATCCTGGTTGAACGCTCTGGCCGCCCTGGACAGCGCCCGGCGCCCCCGCGCCGTTCCGGAAGACGACTGGAACGGTTTCCTGGCCTCCGTCCTTGGGCGCAGCGGGCTGCTCACTCGCTCCGGAGACGGTTTCACCTTCCTCCACCAGACCCTTCAGGAGTACTGCGCTGCACGCCACATCGCGCGAATCCCCTCTTCCCATGCCTATGAGCTCGACCGGCTGCTCGGCCTCTGGAAGGAGGATGGGGGGACAAACCCGTGGGGTGCGCCGTTGGACGCCGCCTCCTACATCGGGTTCCTCATCGACCCCGGGACCGCCTCGCCAACCGATCCCTTCAGCTCTCTCAGGGCCCTGGCGGTGCCCGGCAACATCCGCGGGTGCCTGTTGATCGCCACCCAGCTGTCCCTGGGCACCCTGCTCGCCGACCAGTGGAAACCACTGGTCCAGGCGGCCGTGCAGGCCATGGCAACAGCGAGCGCGGATCCCGGCAACGACGCCACCTCACGTGTCTGGGCGGCGATCGTGCTGGCGGAACTGAACCTCGACGAGGGCACCACCGCGCTCGAGACGCTGGCGGACGACCGGCTCCTGGACGGGGAATTCAACGAAGACCCGCACAGCCCGGATTTCAGCGACCGTCTCCTCGCTGCCAGGGCCTTGCTGGAACTGCACCTGCAGCGGGGAAAAGACGCCTGCCACCGGCTCGTCCACGACTCCTACCTGTACGACTCCGTCCGGGTACGCGCCGCTGACGTGCTCCTGGCTGCCGGGGACGAACGGGCCTGCTCCGCCTTCACCTACCTTGCCGAAGCGGACATCCTTTTCGACGACCGTCTCGACGCGGCCACCCGGCTCACAACCCTGGACCCTGAGGCGGCAGTTCGCGCGCTGCACCAACTAATCGGACACTACCGGGGCGACCCGGACTGGCTCGACTGGTGCAAGGATGCCGCAAAAATCCTGACCAATCTGGGCGACCCGCGCGGCCAGCAGATCATCAGTGAGCTCTGCGCCGAACTCTGACCATCTGCGCCGAGAGCCCAGGCGGCCGCTGCGGATCTCCCCCTCAGCGAGCCGGACGCCATCGCCGCCCACGCGTCCCCTACGTCCCACGCCAACTCGCCCACGCGCTGGTGGCCGTCGACCACAAAGCGGGGCGGGGCAGCACAGGGCAGTGGCTGCTGCGGATCATCCAGCAGGTCTACCGCTACCTCCACGACGATGACGTCTACGGCTCCCCCCATCCGGGATCTGGTCGCCGAGGAACTGCACCGACCAGGCCCGCGTGTAGTCATTGCCCACTCCCTGGGCAGCGTCATCGTGTTCGACATGCTGACGCGCAAGGACATCGGCCCCGGCCCGGATGGCCTGCAGTACCAGGTCACCTGCGGCTCGCCGCTGGCCTGGCCGACCATTCACCGCTCCCTGGGCTATGACGGGCTGCTTCGGATCCCGCAGGGAATCGAGTGGCTCAAGCTCCACGCAGCCGGCAACGTCGTCGCCCAGTCACGCGGCCTGGCCCACGTCGCACCCGACGTACACGACGAAGCTGTCCGCAACGGCGTCGGCGAACCGCACTCCGCCGTCCGCTACCTGCCCAGCAGCCACTCGCAGACCTGATCGCCAAGACCACCGCCGGCTGAGCAACCGTACTGCCGAGCCTGTCCGGACCGAAACCGTCGCCCTACGCGACCGCTCCCTGCCCGAACTCCGCGAGGACTCCAACGCAGCGGTCACCTCCACCATGACCGACTACCCTGGACCGCCCGAGGATTCCAGCATCAGCGAGGAGACCGGGCGCCTCTTCTGACCGGCGCACACTTGCACCGGCACGCCCGTCTCAGACTTCACCCGTTGCCGGGGGCGGGCCGCTCAGGCCCAACCGGTGCGCACAAAGCCCGCTCCACCTGCCCGGACTACGGAGCCGTCGCCAACGGATTGAACAATCACTTCGCCAACGGCACTGTGATCACCAGGAACTCCCCGAAGGCGTTCGCACGGGCCCAGCCACGCAATAACACGTCCTGGAGTACTTGAGTCGCCGTCCGGAACTACCTGCGGCGTCCCAGGTCAACGCGACATTTAGTGGAGAAAATGCAGGTCATCTACCCTTGAAGACTGTCCAGTTCTATTTGAAGCATCGCAGTTCAAGAGCATCATCTGCATGGAGATCACATCATCTCTTGCTGGACGCGACACACTGGCTGCAGGCCCACATGGTGCGCAACGAGATCCGGCAGCGCTGGTTCGAGTTCTTCCAGGACTTCGACATCGTGCTCATGCCGGTCACGCCGACGGCTGCCCCCGCTCATCACAACAAACTGATCGACTGGTTCGGGCGGCCCTTCGAGGTCGACGGTGTACGACGCCCTTACTGGGACCGGGTCAAGTGGAGCGCCGTCGCCAACGTCTCCGGAGGGCCGGCAACGACCATCCCCGTGCGCAAGGGCAGAAGCGGACTGCCCATCGGGCTGCAGGCCATGGGCCCGAGCGGAGGCGATCTCACCACCATCGAATTCGCCGCGCTGCTCGGCCGGGAAGTAGACGGGTTCGTGCCGCCTCCGGCCCTCGTCCAGATCTGACCGCCCAACCCGGGGAACCAGGAAAACGACGCACACCACCCGACCCGCACGTGTCACGGCCGCCGCCGGATTCCGCCTGCCACTTCTCCAGAGCACACCGCGACCTCGTCAGCGACGACCGCATCGCACACGACGTCTTCGGCGCCGCAGCCAGCCGGATCGCGACCCAGCCAAGGTCGTGGCCAGGTCGTAGATCTCGTACAGGGCGATCCTGCCGGGCCCTCCTGTTCGGGGAAGCCCGGATACCCACCTGCTTGTGGTCACGCTGGGGGCGACACTGACGGCCCGCGTTCTTGTAGACGCCTGGACCAAGGACATCTCGGCGTTGAGCTTCTCACATGCCTCCGAGAACCCCCGCCCCGGATCGCCCCGCACCAAAGGATCAGGGCCCTCGGAAGCTCGAGGGCGCGAAGCCGTCCGAGCACCCACGGGCCCTGTTGCCGCGTGACGAGCACATCCCGCTACATGTTGATCATGTGGCCGGCGAGGCCGTGGACGGCTTCCTTGACCGCTTCACCGAGGGTGGGGTGGGCATGGACGTTGCGGGCGACCTCGTGGACCGTGAGGTCCCACTGCTGGGCCAGGGTCAGCTCGGGCAGGAGTTCGGTGACGTCGGGGCCGATGAGGTGACCGCCGAGGAGCTCGCCGTACTTGGCGTCGCTGATCAGCTTCACGAACCCGCTCGCGTCGCCCAGGCCATGGGCCTTGGCGTTCGCGGTGAACGGGAACTTGGCCACCTGGACGTCGAAGCCCTTCTCCCGTGCCTGCGCCTCGGTGTAGCCGAAACTGGCGATCTGCGGCTGGCAGAAGGTGGACCGAGGGATCATCACGTAGTCCAGCTCCATGGTCTCCGCGCCCGCGATCGTCTCGGCCGCGACCACTCCCATCGCCTCGGCGGCGTGCGCGAGCATCAGCTTCGCGGTGACGTCGCCAATGGCGTAGATGTGCGGAACCGAGGTGCGGCAACGGCCGTCGACATCGATCGCGCCGCGCTCGGTGACCCGCACGCCGGTGTTCTCCAGGCCGTAGCCGGTGACGTTCGGCGCGAAGCCGATCGCCTGCAACACCTTGTCCGCCTCCAGGACCTGCTGCGCGCCGTCCTTGCCGGTGACCGTGACCCGGACCTGCGCGCCCGACTCGTCGATCGACTCGACACGCGTCGAGGTCAGCACCTGGATCCCCAACTTCCGGTACTGCTTGGCGAGTTCAGCGGAGACCTCGACGTCCTCCAGCGGGGCGATCCGGTCCAGGAACTCCACGATCGTGACCTGCACACCGTAGTTGTGCAGGACATACGCGAACTCGACGCCGATCGCGCCGGCACCGGCGATCACGATCGACTGCGGCAGGTCCTCGGCCAGGATCTGCTCCTCGAACGTCACCACGCGCGACGTGCGGCGGGTGCCGGGCAGCAGCCTGGGGCTCGCCCCGGCGGCGATGATGCAGTGATCGAAGCCGATGGTGCGGGTGCTGCCGTCGAAGTCGGCCACCTGGAGCGTGTGCGGGTCGAGGAACGTGCCGCGGCCGCCGATCTCCGTGATCTTGTTCTTCTTCATCAGGTAGTGGACGCCCTTGACCCGGCCGTCCGCGACCTTCCGGCTGCGGCGGAAGGCCTCCCCGTAGTCGAAGGAGACCTCACCCTCGACCTTGATGCCGAAGGTCTTCGCCTCACGCGTGAAGATGTGCGCGAGCTCGGCGTTGCGCAGCAGGGCCTTGGTGGGGATACAGCCCACGTTCAGGCAGACGCCGCCCCAGTACTTCTCCTCGACGACCGCGACACTCTTGCCCAGTTGGGCGGCCCGGATGGCGGCAACGTACCCGCCGGGGCCCGCGCCGAGTACGACGACGTCGAAGCGCTCACCCTGCTCGTCCATGGACGGCTTCCTTTCCGCTGGGACGGCCCGCCCCCGCGAGGGGCGGACGCACTCCCGATCGAACGATCTGTTCATCAACACGCCGACGGCGGCATCCGCCACCTCCCGCAGCGGGGAAACGGTGGAGGCGACCGTATGGTCCGCCATCTCGGCAGCGGCTTCCCGACGTCAGCTTCAGCGCAGCGGCGCGGTGATCTATGCCCGCCCAGTCCTCATCGACGGCGGGCCGACGCCCCGTCGGCTTCGTGTACTCCGGCCTCGGCGGCACCGAGCCTGAGAGTGTCGAGGCCGAAGGCGGCGACCGGGCCGTGCGCACCGGGCTTGAGGACGGCATCCGGCTGAGCCGCGTGGACGGCACCCCACGCCAGCAGGGAGCCCGTCATCTCGTACGGATCGGGTCCGGTGAGCGCCGACGTGGCCAACGGTCGGCCCCGACTGTCGCGGGCGACGGCGATCACCAGGGAACGGCCGTCGGGATCCGGCTCGCGCTGCGATCCCGGGAGCCGCTCGGACCACCGCTCCAGGGCGGCCCGCACCTTCGCCGAGCGCAGCAAGGGTGCCTGGATCGTGGCGGCGATCTGCACCGGGCGCGTCCACCGTCCGAACCACCCGAGGCCCACCTCGACGCTCTCCAACTGGGGGAAGACCTCCGGCAGTCCGAGATGCTCCGTGCCCGGGACGGTCATGGCCGCACGTTTCACGCCGCCGTAGTGGAAGGTACGCACCCGCTTGCCGACGCGCTCGTCGACCACACGGGCGGTGGCCCAGGGACGCGGGCTGCGGTGGGCGAACCCGTCCCCGGCCGCCGCAGCGACCAGCGTCTGACGGGTGCCTCCCGTGGTCAAGGTGTAGGCGTCGCGCAGGGTGCTCCGGTAGAGCAGCTCGTCGCCCTGCCCGGCACGGGTGATGAAGTAGCCGGCCTCCACGTGGCGTGCCCGCTCGCCCGCCCGCGTCAGGGCGAGCGCGCCGGCGAGGTTGCCCGGCACGTAGTCGTAGCCGAACTCGGGCACGAGGGTCGCTCCCCGGACGGCCGCGACGGCGTCCAGCTCAAGCAGGACGCGGCGGGCGAAGGTCCCCTCCCCCGTCGAGTCGAAGTAGTGGGCCCCCGCCCGGGCGGCAGCCGTGACCACGGCCATACCGAGCCGCATGAACGGGCCGATCGTGGAGACGACGACATCGCTGGGCTCCAGGAGGCGCGTGAGGTCGGCCGTCGAGGTGACGTCGACCTCGGCCACCGGCAGGTCCGCCTCGAAGCGGTCCGCCAGGGTCAGCATCCTGGCGCGGCTCCGCCCGACCAAGGTCGGCTTCTCTCCTCGTGCGAGCAGTTCCCGGAGCACGCGCTGCCCGGTGTACCCCGTCGCACCCAGCAACACGATCCTGCGCTTTTCCACGGCTCCGCCTGCCTTCCGGAGGGCACTGTCACGACATCGAATGACCGTGAGTCATTCACTGACCTCAGGTCATTGAATATACGATGGTGCGCATGCGAGGCCCAAACCGACGACAGATGTATGCGGAGCAGACCCGGGCGGACCTGGTGACGGCCGCACGGAAGCTGTTCGTGGACAACGGGTTCGCGGATACGTCGGTCGAGGCCATCACCGGGGCGGCGCGGGTGAGCAAGGGCACCTTCTACAGCCACTTCCCGGACAAGAAGGCGATGTTCGCCGAGCTCTACACCGAACTGCTACAGCAGGTCGGCGCCCTGAGCGACGCGACGTGCGAGGCGATCCGTGCGACAGGGCCGGACCAGCCCGCCATGACCGCGGTCGCCGACCTCACGCACGCCTTCCTGCGGCGGACCATCGACGACCCCCTGCACCGGGAGCTGATGGCCCAGGCACCCTCGGTCCTGGGAGGGCAGTACCGGCACATCAACGACACCGTCGCCCAGCCGCCGATCGAACGGCTGCTGACCGTGATGGCCGAACGCGGTGAACTGCAACCAGACGTTCCCGTCGCCACTGTCGCCCGGTTGCTGCTGGCCGGCCTGTGCGAGGGCAACCAGATCATCGCGGCCTCGGCGGACCGGGAGGACTCCCTGACCAGGACGTTCCATGCGCTCACCCTGCTGATGTCGGGCCTGGCGGCCGACACCGTCAGTGCCCGCGGTTGAGCTGAACCGGGGCCTGACGGGCGGCGTCGGCGTATGACGACCCGCCTCGGCCGCGGTGGCCTGTCGTCAGCGTGCCGCCTCGTCCTCGAACCCTGGCCGACCGCAGGGGCCGCCGGAGGGACAGCACGTTCTTCGCGGCGAGGTGCCGCATCGTCGCGCCGGCATTCCCGGTATTCGTCGGCTTCCCCAGCGGCAGTCTCGGCATGGGCGCAAGCATCGGCTTGTGCGCAGGAAGCTCTTACGGCATCGCCGTCCTCCCCGAGACCTCACACAGGGAACCCGACACGCCAAGCGCTGACCACTGTGTTCAACTCCCGACTTCGCACACATCCGTTCCGCCGCTCTTGATCGTGGGTGCCCTCCAAGGAGATCGCCGATGCGCTCATGGACGGAAACCCGCGCTAAACAGCCCTTGCGTCAGCCAGGGATGGCCGCAGATGCGCCAGCAGCGCTGTCGGCTGCTCCTCCGGGATGAAATGGCCGCACTCCGGGATCTCGGCACCGGTGACGTCGTCCGCGTACTCGCGCCAGATTTCCAGCGTCGGCAGGCGGGAGGGCAGCCCCACGGAACCCCACAGCGCCAGTACCGGCATGGTGAGGCGCCGGCCCTCGGCGGCGTCGATGTCGTCGAGGGCGACGTCCTGCTCCATGGCGCGGTAGTCGTCGAAACTCGCGCGCAGGGCACCCGGACGGGAGAACGCCCGGACGTAGGCGTCGACCGCTTCGGGTGTCAGGCCGTGGCGGTTGTAGGTCCAGCGCTCGAAGAAGTACTCGAGATATCCGCGGATGTCGCGTCCCACGAGGCGCTCTGGAAGGTCGGGTTGCATCTGGAACAGCCAGTGCCAGTATCCGGAGGCGAGGGAGGCATCCAAACGACGGAACATCTCCCGGGTGGGCACGATGTCGAGTACGGCCAGCCGCTCCACCTGCTCGGGGCGATCCAGCGCCCAACGGTGCGCCACACGGGCGCCGCGGTCGTGCCCCACGGCCGCAGCCTTGTCGAAGCCGAGCGCTTCAACGAGACCGGCGATGTCGGCAGCCATCCGCCGCTTGTCGTAACCCGCCGTGGGCTTGTCACTCAGGCCGTAGCCGCGCAGGTCGGTCGCCACAACAGTGTGGTCGGCCGCGAGATCCGCCAGCACCGGCCGCCAGCAGTCGGAGGTCTGCGGCCAGCCGTGGAGCAGCACGAGCAGGGGGCCGGATCCCGCTCGGACGTAGTGCAGGCGGACCCCGTCCGCCTGCTTGACTCCGGTCGTCACTGTCGGCTGTCCCATCAATGCGCCTCTTCGGCACGACAAACCGTCCCATATCCGGCGAGTACGCGTCTGCGGCGCGGACGAATGCGCCCTGCGCTTCGTGGACCGCTCCCCCTGCCCGCAACCGCCACTGGTGCCCCATGTCCCGCTGCGGCAACCGCACAAAGATCCGCCTCCACCAGGCCGGGCCAGGCGGAGTGAGTACACCCCGGCAGACTGACCCTCTCGAGCTCCTGGTGCCACCGCGCTCAGGTCACTCGGCGGGCCTCAGACGAAAGGCGGGGCCTGGGATGCTCTCGATGTCTTCCGGCTCTACGGCGTGGCCCAGTTCGCAGCGGATCTGGGCGTCGACGTGCGCCCCGCATCCACGGTGCCGCGCCAGCATGGCCGGGCCCTCGGGGTCGGCGCGGTAGCGGTCACCCCACTGCAGGAGCCCCATCACGGCCGGGACCAGGTCCATACCCTTGGGCGTGATCACATACTTCGGCCGGCTCCGCGAGCCCGGCTCCTTGTAGGCCTCGGTGGCCAGGATCCCTTCCTCCACCAGCATCTTGAGCCGCGCCGCGAGGAGGTTGCGAGGACAGCCCAGAACACGTTCGAACTCGCCGAAACGGGATGATCCATACCAGACCTCGCGCAGGATCAGGATCGTCCACTTCTCACCCACGACCTCAAGAGTCCGGGCGATCGAGCAGTTCGACGTGTCCCGATCCAAACGGGGGTCCCTGCCGGCGTCCTGAAGAGTTTCGGTCCTCGCATCCATGCAGTGATACTAACCTCTCTTGAGTTTACTTTTCTATACTCAGCCAGTAGCGTCATGACCAGCAGCTCCCCCGGCCGCACGCGAGAAACGGGCGCACAAGGGGACCTGCCCGAAGAATCACATCGAGCACCGGAACACCCACACAGAAAGGCCGCCGGCATGAAGGCGTTCGTCGTCGAGAAGTACGGCAAGGACGGCGTACGCGCCGCGGAGGTACCCGAGCCCGCCGTCGGGGACCGCGACGTCCTGGTCAGAGTGAGCGCCGCCAGCATCAACCCGCTGGACAAGATGGTCCGCAACGGAGAGTTCAAGCAGCTCCTGAAGTACAAGACCCCGTTCGTGCTCGGCCACGACGTGGCGGGCGTGGTGACGCGGGTCGGTTCCGCCGTACGCGGCATCGAAGTCGGCGACGAGGTCTACGCCCGCCCGCGCGACCTGCGGGTGGGGGGCTTCGCGGAGTTCATCGCGATCGACGTGGACGATGTCGCGCCCAAGCCGGCCTCTCTCTCCCTGGAGGAGGCAGCCGCGGTGCCGCTGGTGGCCCTGGCCGCCTGGCAGGTCCTCGTCGAGCGCGCGCACGTGAAGCCGGGGCAGAAGGTGCTCATCCACGCCGGAGCCGGGGGGCTCGGGTCGACGGTCATCCAGCTCGCCAAGCACCTCGGCGCCACGGTGGCGACCACCACGAACAGCGAGACCGAGGAGCTGGTCAAGAACCTCGGCGCCGACCTCGTCGTCGACTACACCAAGGAGGATTTCTCGAAGGTGCTCTCCGGCTACGACCTGGTGCTGGACTCCGTGGGCGGGGCGAACCTCGAGAAGTCGCTGACCGTGCTGAAGCCCGGCGGCCTGGCCATCAGTGTCGTCGGCCCACCCGACGCCGCCTTCGCCAAGCAGCTCGGCGCCCCCTCCGTCCTGGCACTGGTCATGAACACCCTCAGCCGCAAGATCCGCAAGCGGGCCAAGGCGCTGGGCGTGCGCTACGAGTTCTTCTTCATGGAGGCCAACGGCTCCCAGCTGCGCAAACTCGGCGCCCTCTACGACAGCGGGAAGCTCCGCCCGGTCATCGACAGCGCCTTCCCCTTCGACCAGACGCTCGAGGCGATGGCATATGTCGAGCAGGGCCGCACCAAGGCCGGCAAGGTCGTGGTCTCAATGGTTCCCGGCAACGACTGAGACGCGGCCGGCAACAGCCCCTCCGTTCCGGCACGGTCATCAGAGGACGACCCCGTTGGCGGTCCACATCGCGACTATGTCGCGGAGAGCTGCAGTTGCAGGGGTTCGGGTCATTCGGCACGCCGTATGCCCGCGGCACAGTGCGGCGCGCGGCTTCAGATGCCCGCGCGAAGTGTGCCCTGCCGCCCCACATCCCGGTAGATCCTTCCTCGCCACTACTCGGCCCAGAACGCGCGCAACCGCGACAACGGTGGCACGCTGTCGCCGTGGTCGATGAGATCCGGCTGTACGGACGCGGTCAGACCGCTCGCATCAGCGGCCTACCGGTTGTCATGATCGGTACGGCTGCCGCATGCGTTCCCCTTTCGTTGACGCGCGGCCCTCCTGCCCCCCCCTCGCGCAAGGCTGTGTCCTGCTCACGGCGGACATGCTCAGGACGGCATCGTCCGCCCGCCGAGCGACGCACGTTGCCAGGTGGGAGTGCGGTCCTTGTCGACCAGGGCGGCCCGGACGCCCTCCAGGAAGTCCGGCGTGCGGATGGTCGTGCGCGTGCGGGCGAGTTCGGCCTCCAGGCACTCGCGCAACGTGCGCTGTCCGCCTCGGGCCAGCAGGGCGTGGGTGATCTCCAGGCTCTGCGGTGAGGCGGACTCCAGGGCGCCCAACGCGGCTGCCGCCCAAGGGGTGTCCAGGTGACGCAGGCGTTTGTCGATCTCGCCGAGGGTCGGCGCGCCGAAAGCCCAGTCCACGTCCCCGCGAACCTCCGCCAGCCTGCTCTCCGCCACCGGGGAACGGCCGACGAGACGGTTCAGGACGACGTCCACCGGCTCATCGGGGCTGTCGGCCAGGGCGTCCCCCACCGTGTCCAGCAGGTCCGCGGGAACGAAATGCGTGGCCAGCCCCGTGTACAAGGCATCGGCCGCGTCGATCCGCTGCCCCGTCAGCCCCAGGTACATGCCGATCGCGCCGGGCAGCCTCGGCAGAAAGTAGCTCGCCCCGATGTCCGGGAAGAACCCGATCCCGGTCTCGGGCATCGCCAGCACCGCGCGTTCGGTGACGACACGGAAGCCACCGTGCACGGACAGCCCCAGACCGCCGCCCATGCACAGACCGCCGATGAGCGACACGACCGGCACGGGATACTTGGCGATCCGGGCGTTGAGCCGGTACTCGGAGGCGAAGAACCGCTCACTGGCCTCGACATCGCCGGCGAGGCTGTGCTCGCGGATCGTACGGATGTCCCCACCGGCGCAGAACGCCTTCGTGCTGGTACTGGCGAGCACCACGGCGGACAGCGGTGCGTGCTCCCATGAGGCGAGCGCACGGTCGATGGCGGAGACCATGTCCGTGGTCAGGGCGTTGAGCGCCCCGGGCCGGTTCAACAGGACGCGGCCGACGCCCCGGTGGACGTCGGCGAGAATCTCGGCCGCAGCGGTGTCAGGCATGGCTCGTCATCTCGTCCCCGCGGACCTGGCTGTCGTGGCCATCACGTTCCTTGACTCGCTGTCGGCGCCGCGGGCTTGAGGGGTAGGCACCAGGCACCTCAAGATCCTTGCACAAGGCGCGGAGCGCCTCGACGAGCTTACCGGCGGCCACGGCGGGGCTGCGGCACCGCCTTCGCCCCCCGCCCTGGGACGCGTTCGCCGCCGGTACCCCAGGCTCCAGGTCGAACTCATCACCGCGACACGGCAGCTCGCCCTGCGCCCGTCCGGTTTCGATCCTGCTCTCGTCATCGGCGTTCCCTCCAGCAGCCGCCTTGTGACCGAGCACCTCACCGACTGCACGACCTCGCACTGGATCAGAGCGGCCCCGGCCTCCAGGGCCCGGGGCGATTGCGCCGTTGGACGTCCCCGGTCGAGATGGGGCCCATCTCCGATGCCCTGAAGGGCCTCCTCGCATCCATGAGGCTGATATCACCCCATCTGAGTTTACTTTTCTATACTCAGCCGGTAGCGTCATGACCGGCACATCGACCCGGCTGCCGCAGGGGAACCCGGCACGGCACCCGCCCGAGAAGGAGCACCACCATGGGAGTAAGCCCACAAGCACACGAGTTCGCGGAGTTCCTCGCGAGCGTGAGCGCGAAGTCGGCGACACCGGGCCTCGACCTGGCCGTCATCCGTGACATCGTCGACTCCAACCACAAGGCGTCGAGCGAGCCGGAAGGCGTCACCTACGCCGAAGTGGACGCGGGCGGCGTCCCCGCCCTGTGGGCCATCCCCGAGGGCGCCAACCCCGACCGGGCGCTGCTCCACTTCCACTTCGGCGGATCCGTCACCGCCTCCATGCACTCCGACCGCAAGGCCGCCGGCCATATCGCGAAGGCGGCCGGCGCACGGTCGCTCGTCGTGGACTTCCGTCTGGCGCCCGAGCACCCCCACCCGGCGCAGCTCGACGACGCCGAGACCGCCTACCGGTGGCTGCTCTCCCAGGGCTACCAGCCGCAGAACATCGGCAGCACGGGCCACTCGATCGGCGGCACCCTCGCGGTGATGCTGCCGCTCCGCCTCCTCGCCAAGGGCGAGGCGACCCCCGGTGCGATCGTCAGCGTCTCGCCGTGGACCGACCTGACCATCCAGCACGCGTCGGTCGACGAGAACGAGGACAACGACAAGATGCTCAGCCGCACCACCCTCGAACTCTTCCGGGGAGCCTGGCTGCAGGACTCTTCGGTGGACTTCGCCGCCCCCGAGATCAGCATCGCGAACGCCGACCTGACGGGCCTGCCGCCCACGATCGTCTACTACGGCGAGTACGAGACCCTCGCCGACGACGGCGCCGAGCTCGGCCGCCGACTCTCCGACTTCAAGGTGACCTCCGAGGTCCACGCGATGCCCGAGGGGCAGCACTCGTTCGTCCTCGGCGCGGGGCGCGTACCCGAGGTGGACCAGGCCATCGGGCAGATGGGCCAGTGGCTCCGCAAGCACCTCGGCGCGTGAGCGAAAGCCGCGCCTGACGTCAGGTCTGCCCCTCAGGCCGCCGCACCACCGCGATGCCGGTGACCGGCCCACCAGTCAGCGGCATCCTGCTCGACCACGCCGGGCGCCATGCGGTACGTGTGTCCGACACCGTTCCGCACGCAACCACACCACCGCCCCGATGCCACAAAGGAGTGCGCGATGGGAACGTACGAGGATGTCTTCCGCGCCAGTACCGAGGACCCGGAGAGCTTCTGGCTGAAGGCGGCGGAAGGCATCGACTGGGATGCCGCCCCGCACCGAGCCCTGGACTCCTCGGGCGCGCCCTTCTACCGCTGGTTTCCCGACGGACGGCTCAACGTCTGTTTCAACGCACTCGACCGGCACGTCGAGGCCGGCCGAGGTGAACAGCCCGCGCTCGTCTACGACTCCCCCGTGACCGACATCCGGCGCACCTACACCTACGCGCAGTTGAGGAACGAGGTGGCGGCCTTCGCCGGAGCTCTGGCAGGGCTCGGCGTGGGGCACGGCGACCGAGTGGTGATCTACATGCCGATGGTCCCCGAGGCTGTCGTCGCGATGCTGGCCTGCGCGTGGATCGGCGCAGTGCACTCGGTCGTCTTCGGCGGGTTCGCCCCGCGCGAACTCGCCCTGCGCATCGACGACGCGGCCCCCAAGGTCGTGGTCTCCGCCTCCTGCGGCATCGAGGGCAAGCGGGTCATCGCGTACAAGCCCCTTCTCGACCAGGCGATCGAACTCGCGGCCCACAAGCCGGAGAAGAGCGTGCTCCTGCAACGCCCGCAGGAGCGGGCCGAGTTGGGGCCCGACGATCTCGACTGGGCCGACGCGGTCGCGGGCGCAACGCCGGCCGACTGCCTTCCAGTCGCCGCCACCGATCCCCTCTACATCCTCTACACGTCCGGAACGACCGGAAAACCCAAGGGAATCGTGCGTGACTGCGGCGGATACGCGGTCGCGCTCCAGTGGTCGATGGGCGCCGTCTACGATGTGGGCCCCGGCGAGACCATGTTCACCGGCTCCGACGTCGGCTGGGTCGTCGGGCACTCCTACATCGTCTACGGGCCCCTGCTGGCCGGAGCCACCACGGTCCTTTACGAGGGCAAGCCGGTCGGCACCCCGGACGCGGGCCAGTTCTGGCGCGTGGCCGCCGACCACCGGGTCAAGACCATGTTCACGGCGCCCACCGCATTCCGGGCCATCCGCAAGGAGGACCCGAAGGGAACACTCACTGCGGATCACGACCTGAGCGGCCTGCGCCACCTGTTCCTCGCCGGCGAGCGCCTCGACCCCGAGACCTACCACTGGGCGAGCGCCCTCCTGGGCATCCCGGTGATCGACCACTGGTGGCAGACCGAGACCGGCCGGCCCATCGTCGCCAACCCGGTCGGCATCGAAGCCGCTCCCCTCAAGCCCGGGTCCCCCACCCGCCCGCTGCCGGGCTGGGACGTCCGCGTCCTCGATGCCTCGGGCGAGCCGGTACCGGCGGGCGTCGACGGCGCGATCGTGGTGAAGCTCCCCCTGCCGCCCGGCGCGCTCCCCACCCTCTGAAACGACGACGACCGCTTCGTCGCCTCCTACCTCTCCGCCCACGACGGCTACTACCTCACCGGCGACAGCGGCCACATCGACGACGACGGCTACGTCTTCGTCATGGGCCGCACCGACGACGTCATCAACGTCGCCGGACACCGGCTGTCCACCGGCAGCATGGAAGAGGCTCTGGCCGCCCACCCCGACGTCGCCGAATGTGCCGTCATCGGCGTCGCCGACGAACTCAAGGGACAGATCCCGCGCGGCTTCGTCGTCCTCAAGACAGGCAGCGACCGAGAACCGGGCGAGGTCGAGGCCGAACTCGTCCAGCTCGTACGGACACGCATCGGCGCCGTCGCCTCCCTCAAGGACGTCACGGTCGTGGCCGCCCTGCCAAAGACCCGCTCGGGCAAGATCCTGCGCAAGACCATGCGCGGCATCGCCGACGGCCACGACGAACCCATCCCCTCCACCGTCGAGGACCCCGGCGTCATCGAAACCCTGCGCCCGGTTCTCCGCCGCGCCGATCGCACCCCGTGAACGGCTGCCCCGGGACATGAGCCACGGGGAGCACGTTCCACACCGACGGACGTCGGTGCCGATCACCTCGCACGCGCTGGACAGTTTGACAACTCTGGCTGACAACCGTGCCGCTCGCCCGCACCGTGCCCGTGTCCACGGTGATCCGCCCAAGGAAATCACCGTCAAGTCCAGCGAGGTGTACGCCACGCGATGGCGGGCCTCGGCGTGTGGGACCGCACGGCCAACGAGACCGGGTGGACCGCGTTGCTCGGCGAGCGGCGCGGCGGCCCGGACGTCTCCCCGTACACCGCCCCGGCCCGCGCGGAGGATCTGTCCGGGCTGCCCCGGCCTTCCTCGACGTCGGCTCGGCCGAGACGTTCCGCGACGAGGTCGTCACCTACGCCACCCGCCTGTGGCAGGCCGGCGGACTCGACGGTGCGGAGTGCCGACCCGGCTCGGCCGACTGCCGCTGTTGGTTGCTGGAATGACCGGTCGCGCTCGCCCGTGTTCGTTGCCGGTCGAGTCACCCCTACCCGCGGCTGTCCTGGCAGGGATGACGTCTTGGCGTTGTGGCAGCGTGAACAGGTGGTCCGAGGGTCAGGATCCGGTGCCGTAGCGGCTGAGCATGAGGGCGACGGCTTCGTCCACGATCGCGGCGTCGTTGGGGTTGAGCGGGACGAAGTCGGTCCGTACGAGTTGGGGCCACAGGAACTGGCTGCAGATCATGCCGAGGAACTGTTCGGCGACTTCGGCCGCCGACTGTGGCTGTCCGTCGGCCGAACGGAAGTCGAGTGTGCCGGCCTGTGCCTCGGCGTCCAGGTAGTCGCGGAGCCGGTCGAAGAAGGGTCCGCGATCGATGGCGAAGCCGGTGCCGACGATGTCGGCGAGTTCCGGCATCTGGGGCAGCTCGGTGATGATGAGGCGGCACAGCGCCGCCGTGCCCGGCCGCGCGACCAGGCAGGCGTAGTCACGGCCGATGTGGTCCAGACCGTACCGGGGGTCGCCGGGCGGGGGCGGTTCGGCGTACTCCACGTCCAGCTGCCACTGTTCGGAGGTGACGGCCGCGAACAGCGCGGCCTTGGAGGGGTAGCGCTTGAAGAGGGTGCCGGTGGAGACGCCGGCCTCCTTGGCGATCTGGACCAAGGAGGTCTTGTCGTATCCCCGGGCGAGGAAGAGGTCGCGGGCGGCGCGGATGATGCGCGCGCGGTTCTCCTCTTTGATCTGCGCGTGATAGCCGGCTCTGGTCTGCGCGTCATCCCCGGCCCGGCACATATCGCCACCGGTCTCCGCTCGGTCCGTCACCGGCATACCCACGCCCCTCGCCAATCTCCCGGCCGCGTCCCCGCTGTCAGAGGACGGTCTGGCCGCCGTCCAGGATAAGGTCCTGGCCCACCGCGAAGGCGGAGGCGTCGGAGGCCAGGTACACGACGGCCTCCGCGACCTCCTCCGGCAGACCCATGCGGCCCAGCGGGATGCCGGCGCTGATCCCCTCCAGGACCGCCGCCTGCACCGCGGGGTCCTCGATCCCGAGCTTGGCGTACAGCGGGGTGTCCACCGGGCCGGGGCTGACCGCGTTGAACCGGATGCCGTGCGACCTGAGCAGGTCCGCGTTCCACGACCGCATCAGGGAGCCGAGAGCCGCCTTCGTCGCGGCGTAGGCGTTCGAATGCCCGTAGCCGCCGTGCGCGCTGGCGGACGCGTTGAGGATGACCGAGGACGGGTTGGCCAGCACCGGCACCAGGGCCTGGGTGAGGAAGAAGACGCTCTTGACGTTGATGTCGAAGAGCCGGTCGAAACTGTCCTCCGTGTGGTCCTCGAACGGCCGCCAGTCCGAGACGCCGGCGTTCAGGAACACCACGTCGAGCTTCCCGAAGTGCTCACCCACCTGCTTGGCCAGGGCGCGCTGCGCATCGAGATCGCGCGCATCGGCCCGCACCACCGGCACCTTGTCCCCGAGGATCTGCCGGGCCCTGTCGATGCTGGCCGGGGTGACGCCCGTGACCAGCACGTCGGCGCCCTCCGCGATAAAACGCTGCGCGGTCTCCAGGCCGATGCCGCTCGTGCCGCCGGTGATGAGGGCGCGCTTGCCCGCAAGACGATTCATGTTCGCTGTTCCTCACCGAGAAGTAAGGTAAGTCGATCGACTCACCACTTGAAGGTAGCTCCCGCGCCACGCTTAAGGCAAGTCGATCCACTTACCATCGGCGGCCTGGGGTGGTTCTGCTGAGCCGGGAAGGTGGCGAGCGAGCGGGCCGCTTCCGGCGACCGAAGCTCCTGAGATCCACGCCGCGGGACGCTGTTTTAGCGCCCCGCCGGTATGCCCAGAGCCCGATGAGCGCCGCGAGATTTGTGCGGGGCCGCCCGGGTCGTAAAGACCACCATCTCCGGACTCCCCACCGACGGCCGCGACTGGCATTCGAGTTGCGCAATGCCTTGCGCACCGGCGGCATGGATCGTCGCTGTGCGAGCGGGGTGAGGCCCGCCCCGCCTCGAAACCGAGCGGGATCAGGCAGCGTCGACGAATATGTCGAGCGCGAGATCACCCTCGAATCCGGCAGGGCTGCAGACGGACAGGTCGGTGACGCCTTCGTCAAGCAGGACCCCGTCGTCGATGAACAGGTTGGCGGTGCACGTGCGCGCGTCACGCGTGAGGACGGCGTACGCGGCGTCAGCCATGATCTGCGGACTACGGGCTTGTCCGGCGCCGCCGACCACGTTGCGTACGGCGGCGGTGTCGATCAGGGTTCGCGGCCACAGCGAGTTGGCTACTGCCTCGGCCCGCAGGGCGGCAGCCCCACACCCGGCGCCCCGGTCATCCTGACCACCGGCTCGGGCTGCTCCACCTTCACCTGGAACCACCGCGGCACCCCGGAACAACCGAACCACTGGGAAATCGTGGAGACGAGCACCGGGCAGTGCACCCCGGACACCGGACGGCGCTCCCAGGCCGTACTGGGCACCTGCGGCAGCACCACAACCCCAGGGCCCCAGGTTTGGACCCCACAGTTCGACAAGTACTGGAACTACGACCAATTCTGAGCACGGCACCCGCTGAACCACAAGGTTCCGCCTCAGTCTTCGAGGCCGTCCCCGCCCCGCCGCCCCGCCTGGTGAGAGGACCTGGGAGGGACGGTCACGAAACCCGCGGTGAAGCCGGGCACAGGTCTGCCGTTCCACCTCCTCCGCGATTGACAGGACGACACGCAGTACCGCCGCGACGCCCTGATGAAGAAGGACCCGAGCGAGATGGAGAAGTGCGCCACCAGCGACGCTGGCAGAGGGCTCGGGGCCGGTCACACGCTGCTCAACCGCCGCCTGCACCTGACTGCCATCCGGCGGTCCTGTGCCGGTGGGCACGCAGACTGTGCTCGCGGTAGTCTCTGGGTGTCGTGCCGTACGTCGCGCCGAACATCCGCGTGAACGTGGCGTGGTGGGTAAAACCCCAGCGGGCGGCGACGCGATAGACCGGCACCGTGTGCTGGGCGGGGTCAGCCAGGTCGCGGCGGATGTGCTCCAGCCGCTGCTGCCGGATGTACGTCGCGACGGTGTCCTGCTCGGGCTGGAACAGACGGTGCAGATGGCCGACCGATATGTGGTGCGCGGCAGCAATCACGGCCGGTGCCAGGCCGGGGTCATGCAGGTGCCGCCGGATGAACGCACGGATGCGCAAGATCAGGGTGCGCCGGTGGGTTTCCGGTGGCAGATGGTTCAGGGCGTCAAGCTCGTGGGCGAATACCGCAGCGACCAAGTCCAGCAGGACCGTCTCCAACCGGGCGGCATCGGCGGTGGTGTAGGAGCCCGCACCGGCAGTGAGCGTGGTGAGGAATGAGGCAAGCAGGGCGCCGATGCCGTCCCGTCCGTTCATGCGGCGGCCGAGCATCCGGTCGGCCTGTGCCGCAGACAGCGGCAGCACCGTGCGCGGCACTTCGACACTGACGGCTCTGACATTGTCCTCGCGGGTGCCCATGTGCAGGTCAAAGGGGACTGAGGAGATGTGGCTGCGCAGGTCGCACGGGCCGTACGCGGTTTCCTGGCCGTTGAGAGTGAATCCGACAGTGCCGCTTTGAATGAACGAGAGGTGGTACCGCTCGGGGTCACACTGCCGGATCAGCCTCGGCGTCCTGCGCAGGATCACGGGCTGCCACTGCGACGCGTAAGCCAACACGGTATTCAGCTGTACCGCCTGGTGCACGCCGCGATAGTCAGCGGAGTGGACACTGCCCATCTCCATAGGCGCATGGCTCTGGGCTGCCCCCTTGCGCCACGCGTCGAAGCGGTCGGAAGACGGTAAATCCTCTGTGCGGCACACAGTTTCGATCACTTGGTTTCCCCTGTCGCGCATCAGGGGCGGCAGGTCATGCCGTCCGGCTGTCATCCATGTACATCTTGAGGGGACACCCAAGAAAGAGCAAAGGCCGTGTTGTATGACGGGGAAGCCTACGCGGCAGCAATGGTGGCTCCTGCGACCTCCAAGGCAGGACGCTCGACGTCGACGTGTCGTCCGTGAGAGCTCTGCACAACCATTGCCGCGCTGATCCGCGCCGAACTGCTGATCCGCCGCTTGGCGGCCTCGATGACCGGGTACCGGTCTGCTTCAGGCAGGCATTCGTCGCCCAGCCCGACGACTCCGGGCACACGGTGAGCCGGCCGGAGTCCGGTCGTACGACACGGCGGCGACGTGCACGGCAACCTCGGGGGGCTATGGCCGGGAACGACACGATGCCGAACGAATGATCGAGAATATCGTCTGTATCAAGGAGAAGTTCGGTGCCGCTTCAAGGTCCCGGCGTCGCCGCCGCCCCGGCGTAATCGGTGAGGGGAGGCGGCGCCCTGTGTGCTTGGACAGCCCGTCGGCCATCGCCGGATCGGGCTGCGTGGGTCGCCGGGCCCTGCTGGCCGCCGAGGCTTCAGCCGCGACTCCGATTCCGTCGGCGGAAGGGAAGCCGTCGAACGCCTCTTGGCCGCGGGCGTGCTGTACCGGGCCTGGAGCCTCCGGGTGGTCAGGAGGTTCAGTACGTGTCCTTGATGACGGCTACGATCTTTGCGGCCTCCGGCCCGTCGACCGGGGTGATGTCGCGGTACCGGTACGCGGCGTTCTTGATCACGAGCCCCTTGTCCTCACCTTTGCGGATGTCGTCACAGACGGATACCGAGCGGCTGATCGCGCGGCTCGCCATGACCGTGAGGGCCGGATCGATGGCCGTCAGCTCTTCCACGAGAGCCTTCCCCTGCTCCGGAGTGGGACGCAGGAACGCACTGCTCGCCGTCGGTGAAAGACCCATGCTCAGGCAGGTCTGGCTGCGGTGCCTCGGGCGTAGCGGCCGTCCGCGACGTGGTTGTCCATGGTCGGGGTACCGCCGCTGGAGCGGTTGATCGTGACGAAGTACGCGGCGTCGCCGATGACCTTGGAAAGGGCGTGGAAGACCGCACGTAGCTCCTCGGTGCTGTCGACCTCGATTTCGATGGTCCGGCCGCTGCCACTGCCGTCCCGTCTGTCGATCTTGTACGCGGGTGTGTCGATGGCTGGCTTCGAGACGGTTTCGGCGCCCTCAGGGGTGCAGCCGACGATTCCGGCGAGCAGTACGGCACCGACGACAGCGACCATGGCGGTGCGGGTGTGCATGGTCCCCCTGGGTGCGGCTGGACCGTCATCATTCGACAGCACATGGATGCAATGAGGCGGAAGCGGCGAAGACTCACCATTTGGGTGATCCTTGTCAGTTTTCCGTCGCGGGTGCCCCGTCGACTCAAGCGGGTCACGTCGGGAGTATCGGCGCCGGGCGCTACCCGCCGCGCGCCCAGCAGGTCAGTGAGATCCGTCAGCCGAGGGGGTGCGGGAGTGCTCGCGGCCCGGGCCTCCAGAGGAGGGCGATGCGCACGCCGGCCGACCGTGCGCCGTTCGGCGTCCGCGGGAAGATGACGGCTCACCTCTCGCGCGCGGCCCCGCCCACAGGGCTTCCGTTCCCGTCGGTGACGCTTTCGGCCTGGCTTCCGTGAGCGGCGCAGAAGGCCCTGAGTGAACCGTCCCGGACAGTCCTCCGACCCCGATCAAGGGCACCACGCCGAGCACCGCCGCCGGGCCGACATCAGCCACACATCGACGCTGCACCGGGCCCGGGCGGACCGTCGGCGGGCACAGGCGGTGGCTTGATGCCCGCAGGTCGCGGACACCCGCCCGGCGGGCTCGGCAGGGGCGGTTGTAACGACGTCGTGGCGGCAGCCCGCGATGGCCGTTCTCACAGAGTTCATCCGTTCCGGTGAGGCGGAGTGCCCTCTATGGCTGGGAGATTAAAGCCTGGTGTCGGTAGTCGCGGGGTGGGAGGCCGTAGGCGGCGCGGAAGGCGCGGCCGGGTCCGACTGCCGGATCAGCCTCGGCGTCCTGCGTATCGTCAGCGGATCCGACCCCGAGGTGTACACGGACACCGCGCCCACTTCGAACGACCGCTGGTGCGCACGGAACTCCTCGTCCGGCCCGCTGAACAGCCTAGCGGCGCATGCGACGTGGCCACTCGCTCCACGAACGCGTCGGCTCTCATGCCCTCTGGTACATCGTCGGTATGGAACACCGTCTCAAGCATCCCTCTCCCCCTCCAGCGCCGGATTCCACCAGCACACCATCAAGGTGGACTGATCACCAGAGAGATAGGCGCCGATCCCTCCGTGGGCAGGGCTTATGCAGACGGGAAGAAGGCGTTGCCTTTTCGCACTCGACCGTGCGTTCCAGGCCGGGGCTTCGGCGCGAGCACCGACTGCCTGGACGTCGCCACCGCACCCCGCGTACGGACGAAGCCGCCCTGGCGCTTGAAGCGGACGGTGGCGTCGTACTCGACCGGCCTGGATACCCACCGCTCCCAGAGGCGGAGGTCGCCCAATGCCCTTTCATTGTGCTCGGGGAGCCGGTCATCGGGACCGTATTGGGGCGGTTGCGATCGCCCTGCCCGTCCCACCTGACCGGCCGAGTAGGACCAGTACCGGGCGAGGCGGACCGCCGCAGCTCATGCCTGTGCCGAAGACGCGCAGCCCGAGGACGACGCCCCCGGCCCCGGAGCCTGCCGACGACCAGGAGTTGGTCTTCAGGGGCCTGCCCCGCGGGCAGGTGCTGGACTGGCGCACCCGCGCCGCGCACGACCACCAAATCGTCCACGCCCCCCATCGCCCGGTACGGCGAGCACTCCGCGCAGCGCTGATCACCAAGCACGCGTGGGAGCTCCCGGCAGCCGGCGCGACGCTGCGCGAACGGTGGGCAGCCATTTCGCCTCAGTCGTGCACGTCTTCCCAGTTCGCAGTCGGGGCCACCGTCGGGCAGCTCTCTGCGCCGTCACGCCATATGCGACGCATCGTCAAAAGGGCGCCGCCCAGGGTCAATGACAGCACGGTGCTCTACGGCCCAACATGGTAAAGGTCCGCAAAACCGATGAGTGATTGCGTTGGCCTGTTCAAGGCTGATCAGTCGTGTCGTGCGGGCGCGAAGAATTCTGGAAACTGCACGTCGACATCCGCCGGAACGACTCATGGGAGGTCCAGCACTGTGCGAAAGAAAAGAGTCCCGTCCATATCGACCGCATGGCGCCCACGCCGTACGCTTCTGCTCTTCGCAAGCGCGCTCCTGACAGCCGGAACGCTCACGGTCGGCACCGCCAGTGCCGCCCCGGTCACCACACCGGGCCCTCAGGACCTCTCGGACTGCGACGCGGGCTGGGCCTGTTTCTGGGAGTGGGAGCAGTTCACGGGCGCGGCCTCCTCGGCAGTGGACCTGCCCGTCGGCGAACGGTGGCCCGTCCCGGCCAATATCCGGGGCAAGGTCTCCAGCTTCTTCAACAACAGCAACACCAAGCGCTACCACCTCTACGCGAACGAGTGTGACGGATATCTGGCCGTTGGCCAGGGGGGATACGCCAGGGTCATGACGGAATTCGCATGTTCCGACGGCGGAACATGGAACAACAAGCTGGACTACATCATCCGAGTCCAGTATTGATCAGAAACTCATGGGGTTCTCGTTCAGGGCGTAACGGAGGTGTGTGCCGCGCCGTACGCGAATCCGCGTCCCGTCGACCTCGGGGCCGTGACCCGAATCGTCGAGGAGGCTTGGGCGGGGTCGGCGCCGACCGCTGAGACCCGGGACGGTGTGGTGCGTCGCCCGCGTTGAGCGGGAGGTGGACCGCGTTCAGGGCAGCGGGGTGAGTGCGTCCTCCAGCGCCGCCCGCGCGCCGCGCAGGGCGAGACGGAGCTGGTCCGGTGTACGGCGGATCTGGGCCAGCAGGAGGCCGCCCTGGATTGCGGCCATGGTGAGGTCGGCCAGCTCCGTCACGTCCGCGTCCGGGCGTAGCTCGCCCGACTCCTGCATACGGCGCAGGCCCGCGATGAGGGGTGCTTCCCAGCGTGCGAAGGCGTCCACGAACGCTTGTCGGGTGAGGTCGTCCCGGCCGCTGAGCTGGCTGGCCAACGAGCCGATCGCGCAGCCGTCCACCGCGTCCTGCCGCGTCCCGTTGGCCACGATCGCGTCGAACCAGCGGTCGATGCCAGCCAGTGAGTCGACGTCCAGGAGCAGCGGTTCCTGTGCGGCCAGCACCATGTCCACGGTGGAATGAACCACGGAGCGGATGAGATCGTCCCGGTCGTCGAAGTAGTGGTAGAGCTGGCTGCGGCCGACCCCCGCGGCGCGTTCGACATCGTCCAGCGTGACCGCCGCGACGCCGCGCTGCTGGATGAGGTCTGCTGCCGAATCGAGGATGCGCTCTCGGGTCGCGCGACCCCGCGCGGTGGTCGGTGTGTGTCCCATGCCCCCTCCTCCGTGTTCTGTGCCTCACGGTACAGAGACTTTGTACTTTCCGATACAGTCTGACGCAGGCCGCTCTGTACTGAGCAATACAGTCTGCGAGGAGGAGCTGTGAGTCGGTTCGCGGTTACGAACACACGAGTTTTCACCGGGACGCACATAGCCGATGCCTCGGTGGTCGTCGTCGAGGACGGGACGATCGCCGCTGTCGGCCACGAGGTCCCCGAGGGTGTGGAAGAGCTCGACGGCGGGGGCGGGACCCTGCTGCCGGGTCTGATCGACGCCCACACCCATACAGACGAGGACGGTCTGCGCACGGCCCTGCGCTTCGGCGTGACAACCGAGCTGGACATGATGTCGGTACCGGACGTGATGAACCCGGTACGGAAGAAGGTGCAGACCGAGTTCGATCTGGCCGATGTCCGCACCGCCTCGTGGGGCCTCGCCCACCCCGACGGACATCCTCACCAACTGCGGCGCGACCTGGACGACCCGGTGTGGCCCACCGCCACCGTCCCGAGCCAGGCGCCTGCCTTCGTTGAGGGACGCCTGTCCGAGGGCGCGGACTACATCAAGATCATGGTCGAGGACGGCACCGCGTTCGGCACGTCGCTGCCCGTGGTGCCGCCCGAGGTCGTCGCCGCGGCTGTCGAGGCGGCTCACGAGCGCGGGGCGATGGCCCTGGTCCACGCCCTCAGCGCCACGGCTACACGGGTGGCTGTCGAGGCGGGCGCGGACGGCGTGACCCACCTGCACTATGACGAGGTCATCAGCGACGACCTGATCCTCCGGATGCGCGAACAGGGCATGTTCGTCATCACCACCCTGGCCGTCACTGCCTCCGGCGCCTCCGACGGCGCTGGCCCACGCCTGGCCGCCGACCTGCGTGTGGCATCCCGCCTGAACGCGGCATGGCGCGACAACCTGGGGCGCGAGTTCGCCTGGAACGCCCACTTGCCCAACGCCCTGCGCTCGGTCGGGCTGCTCCACGCCGCCGGCGTCGAGGTCCTGGCCGGTACCGATGCGGCCCACCTCGGTGCCCCGGGCCTCGCTCACGGCGCCAGCCTGCACGACGAGCTACGCCTGCTCGAGGCCGGCGGGCTGAGTCCGGTCGAGGCGCTCACTGCGGCGACACGGCGTACCGCTGACCGGTTCGGCCTTACCGACCGCGGGCGAATCGAGCCCGGCGCCTCGGCGGACCTGGTGCTCGTGGACGGTGACCCGACCTCGCAGATCTCCGCGACGCTCAACACCCGCGCGGTGTGGCGTCGGGGGCACCGCCTGGCACCGGCCGGCGTGACGGGAGAGCATGATGCCTGAGCGCTCGCTGGTTGACGTCCACGCCCGATTCACCACCTCGCACTACATCTATTGATCTGAAACGGTAGGTATTCTGGTTCGTTGATCCCTGCGTGAGTGAACTGGTGGGGGACGCACGGCAGTTGTCGCCGTCGGCGCAGGAGGCCCTTCGGCTGCGGGCGGTAGCCGCGTTGGTGGCGGGCCGGACTCGCGAGGATGTCTCGGCGGTGTTCCAGGTCTCGCTCAAGGCGGTGGACAAGTGGTGGGCGAAGTGGCGGGCCGGCGGGCGCGAAGCGCTGGTGGCCCAGCCGCGCGGGCGCCGGGTCGGCGAGCATCAGCTGCTCGACGCGGTCGAGCAGCAGGCGGTCCGGCAGGCCGTGCTGGATCACCGTCCCTGCGACCTGGGTCTGGCGGGGCAGCTGTGGACGCGCGCCGCAGTCAGGGATCTGATCGCGAAGCTGTACCGGGTACGGCTGACCGACCAGGGGGTGGGCAAGTACCTGCGCCGGTGGGGCCTGTCCTTCCAGCGCCCGGACAAGCGGGCCGTCGAGCAGGACGCGGAAGCGGTGCGTGTCTGGCGGGAGGAGACCTGGCCGGCGATTCGGGCCAGCGCGAAGGCCGAAGACGGGGAGGTCCTCTTCGCCGACCAGGTCGGCATCCGTTCCGACCAGGTCACCGGCCGCACCTGGGGCGCCAAGGGACGCACCCCGATCGTGCGCCGCACGGGCAACCGGTTCTCGGTCAACGCGATGTCCGCGATCAGCACCAAGGGCCGTATGCACTTCATGGTCTTCACCGAGACCTTCGACGCCGACGTCATGTGCCGCTTCCTGGACCGGCTCGCAGGCCACTTCGACCGCAAGGTGCACCTCGTCGTGGACGGCCACTCCGCGCACCGCTCCCGAAAGGTCCGCGCCTGGCTGGCCGATCACCCGGACCGCATCAAGCTGCACTTCCTGCCGTCGTACTCGCCGGAGCTGAACCCCGACGAACTGGTCAACGCCGACCTCAAACGGAGCCTGCCCATGCACAGCAGGGCCCGCGACCAGGCCCAACTCGCAGCCGAAACCCGCCGGTTCTTCCACCGCCGCCAACGGCAGCCACACATCGTCCGCGGATACTTCGGCGGATCCCACGTCCGCTACACCCTCGAATAGAACCGATTGAGTTTCGGATCAATAAGCACGGCATCGCGCGCAGACTACTGATCGCCCCGCCGGTGCCGGCACCGAAGCACCCGAAAAGCTGGCCGAGCAACAGCAAAGGGCCCGCCCTCTCTGTGATCCGTTCGCCGAGAGGGTACGCCTACGTCTTTCGTCAAGCGCGACCTGCTCATGCAGCGATCGTCCCAGGACGGTGTGGCTCGTAGAAGGTTCCGTCGCGGAGCATGGCGAACAGGACGCTGACGCGTTGCCGGGCCCGGCGGAGGAGGGCCTGTGTGTGGGTCTTGCCGCGGGCCCGGCAGCGGTCGTAGTAGCTACGGTCACCGCCGGGGGGGGTACGCCCTGCGTGGCGCCCGGCTGGCTGTGCGGGCAGCAGATCGCTTGCGGGTGGGAAGGTACGCTGCCGGAGTGATCCTTCCGACGGCCAATGAGGTACACGCGCTGCATGAGCGGTACGCGCCATGAGGCGCTGGACTTCGTCTTCACCCACTGCGAAATCGTCTGCGGCATCGCCGAACAGCTTGTGGCACAGACAGACCTCCCCCTCGACACCGACCTCGTCCGTGTTGGCGCCCTGCTCCACGACATCGGCGTCTACCGGCTATACGACCAGGCCGGTCGGCTCGATCACCGCAACTACATCCGCCATGGCGTCCTCGGCCACGAGATCCTCCAAGGGGAGGGCTTCCCGGAGCGCCTGCGCCGCTTCTGCTCCTGCCACACGGGAGTTGGTCTTACCCGGCACGACATCCGCGAACAGAAGCTCGCCGTACCCGAGGCCGACTATCTGGCCGAGACCATCGAAGAGCAACTGGTCATGTCCGCGGACAAGTTCCACAGTAAGACCACACCCCCTACCTAACGAGCTCGTGCATGATTGCTGGTGGCGCGTCAGGACCTTGAGCGTTGATCATGCTCTGTGTGGCGGGGAACCGAGCGCGTGCGGCAATCATCCGAAGCCAGCGAATCACCGGACTGACGTCCGAGGTGAACGCTGAACTCGTCGCTGAAGTCGGGCCATTGTGGCATGAACGGCACCAGGCAGGACTGGCCTCGCGGCCGCGTCGCCGGGCCGTGGGTGCTGGGGCGAAACACAGACTGGTCTTCGTGGACCGGCTGTTGGCCACGCTGGTCAGCCTCCGCCACGGTGCGACGCACAATGTGCTGGCCTGCTGGTTCGGCGTCGACCGCTCCACCATTACGCGTGCGATCGGTGAAGTGCGGCCCTTGCTGGCAGAGCGGGGCTGCACCGTCGCGCCGGGCCTCCGGCTACGCACGCTCACCGAAGTCATCGACCACCTTGGTGCCGACGGGCTGACCGGGATCATCGACGGAACCGAGGTTCGGGTGCGACGGCCGGCCGCCGGACGCAAGGACCGGGAGAAGTTCATCTCCGGCAAGAACAAGCAGAACGCGGTGAAGTCGATGGTGGTCACGGACTCCAAGGGACGCCTGCTGTTCTGCAGCCCGGCCGAGCCCGCGAGCTGCGCGGCCATCACTCACGCCCGGAAGTTGGGCCTGGTCAAACTGCTGGCCGACGGACCAGCCGTGGAGATCCTCGCCGACGCCGGCTACCAAGGTCTGGGCGCCCAGACGGGCGGGCGCGTGGTGACACCGCCGCACCGGAAGTTCAAGAAAAACCCGCCCGAGTGGTACGAGGAAATGCACGAGCACCAGCGCAAGGCCCACTCTTCACGCCGCATTCGGGTCGAGCACGGCATCGGCCACCTCAAGAACTGGCGGGCTCTCGCACGCCACCACGGCCGACGCGAGCACATGAGCGACATCGTCCAAGCCGTCGCCGGGCTGCTCTCTCACCAGCAGACCGCCACGATGTACCGCGATGCGCGAATGTGAACACGGCGGTGATTCCGCGGCCTTCGACGCGCCACCAGCAATCATGCACGAGCTCGTCAGCCGGTCAGGGTGACGTTGCGGCACCGGGCGCCGTCGCAGAACAGGATGCCAGGGTCGCTCTCGCGCATCCGTCTAGCCACAGCCAGGCCACTCCGGCGTGCCTCTGCGGGGAGGCCGGAACGGGCCCGCGCGCGCTTTTCTTCGGGATGCCCAGGTGCCGGGAAATCGTCCTGCTCGGCCCAGTGTAGTCTATAGATCTCTGAAATCGCCTAATTCTCCTGACCTTCGATCCAGATCGGGATCGGTCAAAAGAGCACGAGACAGGTCTGTTTTGATCCGCAGTCAGAGAGTCACGATTTACCCGTCACCGACACTGCTTCTCCGGTTCAGTCACGACCGGTTCTGTGCCACCTGCTTGAGTGCTTCGAGATCAGTTGTGAACTTGCCGTCTCTCTTCGCGGGATCGCTTTCGGATCCACCCGCGTACAGGCTCGTGACGACGGAGGACCTTGCCGTGGCGGTGTTCCCGTCAACGTCGAAGAGCCCCTGTTCCCCTCCGAGCGGCATCCACAGATCGCCCTTGACGGAATCGATCCCGGGGTGGTCTGCCTCAGCAAGTTTCTCCGCGTAAACGACCATGTGAGATCCGATGGTCAGGGGAGAGGCGCCCTCCATGTCGACAGCCTCCGTGTCGACGTTGCCGACGATCAGCTTGCCGAGAGGTACTGGATCGGGCCCCCGGGTTACAGGAGCCTCCGGCTGGAGAATGACCGCCTCGACCGTCGCCTCATAGAAACGCATGGGCAAGCAGTCGGCGTAAGGGGAATCTCCTCCCTCGATCCCTTCCGGAGGGGTTCCCGGGTTGTTCGGACTCGGTTCCGTATCGGTCTCGGTATCCTCTTCGGAGGAGTTCGTGGGTTCGCCGCCGTGCCCCTCGGCATCGCCGCCGTCGTCGCACTCACGGCTCACAATCTTATCGATCTTGACCGAGAATGCTCCCGCCGAGCCCTCCGTCAGCTCTTCGACCGACGCGTATGTCGCGTAATCGGCATCGATTTGATGCTTGCCACTCGATTGTTCCGACGTGCAGGCAACCGCGGCGAAACAAGTCACAGCTCCTACCACAAGGGCTGGAATCTTCTTCATCGGCCCCTCACCTCCCAGTAGCCTCATGGCGTGTACTTGGCGCGAACGCCTTTGATGTCGTCTGGCCAGGGACCATCACTGCCGCACGAGAATTTCACTTCTCCCCGCCGCATGATCGAGGGCCCCGAACCGCCACCACCGAGACTCGTATGCCCCAGACCGTACGCGTGGCCTGCTTCGTGCGTAGCGACGATCTTCTTCTGACGGGCACTCAACCCGGACACGGTCCGGTAATTGAAACCGATGCAGGTTTCGTTGTAGAGCCAATTGGATGCCAGGCATCCCTGACTCGTCATTCGGGCCCAGTCGCCCCAACTGTAGTTACCGTCACGGACCTCCACCATCGGATCACCGTTGCTCTGCTGCTTGCTGAAGTGGCCGGGAGAATTGGGATTCGTAGCATCCCATCGCCCCTGAGCATTACAAGAAGGCGGTCTGATACGTCGATGTAATGCTGTAGTAGCGATACGAAATCGCACCCCCCTCGCCTACGCCCCAGAATTTCCCGCAGAGATGCGAATAAGCCTGCGCCGGCGAGGCCAGCACCACTCCGGAGGTCACCAGCATGACGCATGCGGAAACAGAACTCGGCCCCTTCGGAGTCCGTGCCCGCACCACGACCCGCTCGCCCTCATCGGCCACATCCTCGACGAGGCTCGCGACACTGCCGACCCCGTCCGCCTCGTCCGCGTCTTCGGCATCTCCATATCGACGGCGATGAAGTACGTGCACACCGCCCACCCCCACCGCGCAGGCGCCATCCCCCGGTGACGGCCGGGGTTCGCGGGAATCCCGCCAGGAGGATCCCCGGCCGTCCGGCCCGGCGGCGCGGGGGCTGGCACCACTTGACCGGATGGTGCCTCCGCTTTACTCTCAGAGAGGAGCGGAGGGGTTCTCCGTTTTATCGGCTCGGGGGCGAGAAGGAGGTAGAGACCGTGGAGACGGCCTACTACAGCCACGGGACCGCAGCGGAGCGCTGGGAGCGCGCGCAGCAGTTCTTCGACGTCAAGGAGTACGCCGCAGCGGCGCAGATTCTCGCCCCGCTGGCCGACGAGGCGCCGCAGCAGGTGGCCCCGCGTCTGCTGCTCGCCCGCGCCTACTACCACTCGGCACAGCTGCGGCGCGCGGAGGCGGAGCTGCGCAAGGTCATCGAGCTCGACCCCGTCGAGCAGTACGCCCGGCTGATGCTGGGCCGCACGCTGGAGCGGCAGAACCGCGGCGCCGAAGCGGCACCGCAGCTGCGGATGGCAGCTGCGCTCGCAGGTGACTTCGGCGGAGCCTGAGCACTCCTCCCCTCCCTCCCCCGGTGAGCCGGTGGCCGCTTCGGCGGATCCTCCGGCCACCGGGAGGGGCAGGAAAGATCCGTCACACAACAGGGGGGGTTACACGGGCCGGCGAGCAGTCGCCGGCGCCATGGGAAAGGACATGCGAGACCCATGAAATCCTGGCGATTCCACGGAACCGGCAAGCCTTTGACACTGGATGAGGTGGACCCGCCGCACGCCGGTGAGGGCGAGGCCGTCGTCGACGTCAAGGCCGCCGGCCTGTGCCACTCGGACGTGAGCGCGCTCGACGACCCGGGATGGATGACGTCGTTCCCGCGCCTGCCGATGACGCTCGGCCACGAGAACGCCGGCGTGATCAGCGAGGTCGGCCCCGGAATGGACCACTGGAAGGTGGGCGACCGGGTGGGGCTGGCACCGGCGATGCCCGACGCCGACGCCATCGGCTACGGCGCCTGGGACGGCGGCTACGGCCCCAAGGTACGCGCCACCGACGCGAACCTGGTGCGACTGCCGGACGAAATCTCCTTCGCGATGGGGGCGATGGCGACCGACGCGGGCCTGACCTCCTACCACGCGATGGTCGCGCGCGGCGGAGCGAAGAAGGACATGCGGGTCGGGGTCATCGGCCTCGGCGGTCTCGGCTACATCGGCGCACGCATCGCCGTGCTCAAGGGGGCCGAGGTCTACGCCGCCGAGCTGAACCCGGAAACCCGCGCGCGGGCCGCCGAGATCGGGCTGGCCGGTGCGGCGGAGTCCATCACCGAGTTCGCGGACAGGGACCTGGAACTGATCGTGGACTACGCCGGGTTCGGCACCACCACCGCCCAGGCGGTGGAGGCACTCGGCCAGTCCGGGACGCTGGTGCAGGTGGGCCTGGGCCGCACCGAGTCGACCGTGAACACCTTCACGATCGTGATGAAGCAGCTGCAGATCCTCGGCTCACTGTCGGGCTCGAAACAGGACCTCACCGAGCTCTACGAGCTCATGCGCGGCGGACACCTCAACCCGCCGATCAACCGGATCACGCCGGAGGACATCCCGGAGGGACTGGACCGACTGCGCAAGGGCGAGGTCACGGGCCGCATCATCGCCCTGTACGAAGACTGAGACGGCGGGCGCCGCGAGAGCGCCCACTGTGCTCCACCAGCGGGTCAGCGGCGCCCGATTTGACCGGAGGGTGCCTCCGATTTACCGTGGAGACAGTGCGGAGATAGCCTCCGTTTTCACTCGGGCCACCGTACCGGAAGAGTGCAGGAGGGCGAATGAACGCCAAAGAACAGGGGCGCAAGCCCCGCGCCGACGTCCAGCGCAATCGCGCAGCCCTCCTGGAGGCCGCCCAGCGCCACTTCCTGCGGGACGGGGTCGGCACGTCACTGGAGGCGGTCGCCAAGGAGGCGGGCGTCGGGCCGGGAACGCTGTACCGGCACTTCCCCACCCGCGAGGCTCTGCTGGCGGCCGTACTTCAGTCCCGCACCGCGGAACTGGAGGCCCGCCGTGAGGACATCGCCGGCATCGACGACGCCGGCACGGCGCTGACGCAGTGGCTGCGGGCGATGGAGGACTACCTCAGCGCCTACAGCGGACTGCCGGAACCACTCATGGCGGCGACCCGGGCACAGGACCCGGACAATCCGCTCACCGTACCTTGCGACGAGCTCATCGCCACGACCGACGAGCACGTGCGAGCCGCGCAGCGCGCAGGGCACGTGCGCCCGTCGGCAACGGGCTACGACCTGTTCCTCACGGCCTGCTCGGTCGCCTGGATCAAGGGCGCCGGCGCCACCACGGAATCGGTCGACCGGCTGCGCTCGCTCATCGCCCACGGGTACCGCGAGCCGGACGACCGCACCTAGGCCGTGTTTTAGGTCGGGTTTCTTGTTCACGCCTCGCGCTGTGATGATCACCGTGTGGGGCGTGGGGATCTTTCTGATGAGCAGTGGTTGG
>NZ_JBFBJB010000065.1:0-55569 GCF_040685895.1 Streptomyces sp. NPDC088124
GCGAGCACGACGTCAGCGTCGAGACCGCCATCAACCAGATCGCGGGCGACCTCACCAAATGGCTGGCCGCCCGCGCTTCCTAAAACACGGCCTAGCTGGGCCGGACTCAGGTGAGTTACCGTCGGGGTACGCCTACGGGCGCTACGTCCACGGACATCCGGACCTACGGGTCCTCTCCTTATGAGGAGTTCGCGTGCTCACGCTCACACCCATCGAACGCGACATGCACCGCCTTCTGCGCTCCCTTGCGAAGGCCGGCGATCCGGTCGACCCGCTTTCCGCCTGCATCGGCTACAAGGAATTCGCACAGCGCGTTGACCCGCACGGCTTGGACCCCTACACGTCGCAGGGCCAGATGCGCGGTCTCTACCCGAAGCTCGGCCACATCAGCGTGTACGAGCACCAGCATGGTCGGCCGCTGCTGTCGGCACTCGTCATTGGCAAGGCAACTGGCCGGCCCGGGTCCGGCTTTGCCGACCTGGCGTCACAGCTCGGCTTCGAACATGCCGAGGAGGACGAGTTTTGGGAGCATCAGGTGGGAGAGGTCGTGCGCTTTTGGTCCGCGGACGATCCGGTCATGCTGATGGACTCCGCGATGGACCAGGTGCTGAAGGAGCTGGGCTCGATCAGGCGCGCCGTGCGCCGACTCGCCGCGCGGCCGGGCGAGAAGGGCTGATACCAGCGGACTGGTCGCGGGCAGAGTGCCCTGTCTGCCTCCCCTGAGCGCCGCTTGCCGATGTGCTCGGTGAGGACCTGCCTGTTTGCAGGTCCTCACCGAGATACGGGGCGCGGCGGGACTGCCCGAGCAGGCGCGTCCGCATAGGGTGCAGCGCCCCGCAGGGTTCAGCCGTGAGTGTCGCGCAGGGCGTTGATGACGATCTGGACGGGACGTCCTTCGCGGAGCAGCTGGTCGACGGTCTTGCCGTTGATGAGGCGGTCGAGCATGTCCGGGGTGCAGCCGTTGAGCCGCAGCTGGGCCGCGATGCCGGGGCGGTACCGTGCGGCGATCTCGGCCCACACGCGGTCTTGCGCGGCCCGGGCGTCGCGCCGGGCTTTTTCCTCGCTTTCCCGGCGGGTCTTCTCCATGGCGGGTGTGACGCCCTTGCGTCGCAGGCGCAGCGCCGAGTCGAGACCTGCGAGGCCCAGCAGCCTGATCCATTCCAGGGCCTCGTCGGGCTCAGTGATGGAGGAGGCTGCCCAGCGCTGTGCGTGCGCGACGGCCCTCTCGCGCGGGATCCGCAGCCCTGTCGTCGCGAAGCGGGTCACGGCTTGAAGCACGGTGGGCCTGCGGCCGCCCCTGCCCCGTCGGGCGCGCCGGTCGCTGCGCTGGTAGGGCGAGAGGTCGCCCAGGTCGAGGCCCTCGCGGCGGGCGATGTCGGAAGCGGTAGCGGCAGCCGGCCGGCGGGCCGGCATGGCCCCCGGGGTCGGAGCGCCGGTCCCCGCGGTGGTGGGGCGGGCGCCGGTGAGCCAGAGGTAGACGGGGTCGTGGGAGATGTCGGGCATGGGTGTGCCTTTCCGGGGATGGTCCGCGACGGGGGCGCGGGCATGAAGAAGGCCCCACTCGGTGGCGAGAGCGGGGCCGATGAAGGGGTGATGCGGCAGCGGGGCGACGCACAGGGGCGCGCCCGGATGCGGGCATGAAAAAGGGCGAGAGAGGTGTCTCCTTCGCCCGAACTGTCCCTTCCCCGCCGAGTTTTTGGGCAGGGGTGGGTTGCGGAAAACTTTGGAGCACTGCCGGGGGAAAGGGAAGAGCATCTGACGTCTACGCAGGTCAGCAGCCTGAACTGACCTGACGGGGCGACAAGTACTCTTGTCGCATGGCGGATCACCGGGACTGCTTGCACCTCTTGCACACGCTGGTCCAGGGGCACGCGGCGAAGTCGGCCAGCTCCCGGGATGTCCGGGCCGGCCTCGCTATGCCGCTGAGCCGGTCGTCCACCTCGTGGGGTGTCGAGAGCGACAAGAAAGCCATGCTGGCTCTGCTGACAGCGCTGGAAGACCACCAAAAGGCGCTGGACGATCTGCGCTTGATCTACGCCTCACGGGCCGTCGAGAAGGGCGCCAGCCTCGCTGACCTCGGGCGCGCCTGGCGTGTCTCGCGGCAAGGCGCCCGGCACCGCTGGAGCGTCCTCAAGCGCCGGATTCATCCGGGCATCCCCCGGCAGCGTCCCGACACGCACTACCTCAACGGTACGGGCTGACCCGCGAAGGCCGAGGCACCGACTGGGCCGTCTCTCCGCGCCAGTGTCAGTGCCGCGTGCCACACTGCCGGCCATGTCGCTCGCTGATCTTACTCTCGACCTGTGGCGGACCTTCGACGAGGTCACCGCCCGGCGGATCGCCCAGAGTGCCGCTGACCACGTGGGCGGCCGGGTGTCACTCTTCGAGGCCACCGAACACCTCGGTGCCCCGCTGCACCGCGTCCGGATCGAGCGGGACGGGCAGGAGTTCGCCCTGATACCCGGAGGCCAGGTGTCCCTGGGCTTCGACCTCAACACCTGGAAGCCGACCGCGCAGCAGGCCGCCGACTACGCCGAGAGCCTGGAACAGGGCTACGGTGACGGGCCCGATCTGCAGGCCCACCTCGCGCGGATCCTCAGCGCCCGCCGCAGCATTCACCTGGACACCATCCTCATGGCCGTGGAGGACGAGAACCTGACCGAACCTCCGGCCGACATGCCGGCTGCCCTCTCCGTCCGTGGTCTTCGGATGCCGAGCCCCGACGAGTGGGAACACGCCTGCGGCGCCGGGTCGGACACCCTGTTCCGGTGGGGCGACGACTGTCCCCTCGACCGCATCCCCTACGGAGACGACACCGGCCCGCACAACGAGCTGAACGCCTTCGGCCTGCACATCACCTACGACACCTACCGCACCGAGCTGACCAGCAATGTCACCGCGGTCCACGGCGGCGACGGGGGCGAGTCGGTGTGCGGCGGCTACGGCCACCTCCTGGCCTGGCTCCCCCTGGCAACCGCCAACCGCAACCCCGCCATGGCCGAGTTCGTCTACGGACCAGGCGGAGAGGACATGTACGAAGACTTCTCCACGCGACCGGTCCTGACGCTCTGAGTGATCGCGTGCGGACGGCCCGGTCGACGACCGCCTCGCGGATGCTGGCCGCTCCCTGGCGCTCCCGGGCCGGCTCCGCTCGCCAGTACAGCCGTGCGCGAAGGGCGCCAAGCCACTGGGATTGGCTTGGCACTCCTCACCATCGGTGAAGGACCTCAGTCCTCCGGCTCGCGCGGAACGACACGGGAGAAGAACTCCTTCGCGGCCTGCCCGTCGAGTTCCCCGTTCGTGGTCGCGGACCGCCGCAGCGCTTCGCCCGTCACCTGGGCAGGAATGTCGAGCTGCTTATCTGCCTCGCCCATGATCTCGCCGATGTACCACTGGGCCGAGGTCGGGAAGTGCTGGATGAACCAGCTGAGCATCTTGGCCAGGGGCACTGACAGGATGAGGTCGAAGGCCTTGAGCTGACCGCCCCGGCGTTCGCGGACGCGGAGCGAGTTGGCGAAGTCCTCGAGGACGGCGTGGCGGATGGTCGGTCCCAGGGCATCGGTCGGGATGATCTGGCGGAGGCTGTCGGCGACCTCGAAGGCCAGTTGGTCGGCTACCTCCCGCACGCTCGGCTCGTTGCGCTGGCGCAGGACCCAGCGCTTGCGGATGTCGGGCCGCTTCCACAGGAAGCTGAAGAAGGTCTCGCTGAACCGGTCGCGGACCTGGGCCGCCCCCGGGGCGAGGCGGTGACGGTCGCCGGCCGACATGGCATCCCGCAGCCCCTCGGAGGAGCGGCGGCGGGCTTCGGCCCAGTCTTCGGCGACCGGGCGTGACCACTGGGCCCGGCCGCCGACGGTCGCCTGGGGCGGTGGCACGTCGTTCTCGCCACGGGAGATGTATCCGCGCAGCGTGGAGGCCGTGATGCCCCCCAGGGCGGCCATCTCGGGTACGCCGAGCAGCCGGTCCCCGGCGAGTTCGGGGCTGGCCAGGTCGACGACGCACTTGTCCAGCGGCAGGGGATCGTCCTGTTTCTGGTGGTGCTGCGCCCACCGGGTCAGGTCATCGATCCAGTTGTCCGGTGCTGCGGTGGCCGGGTCGAAGGTGGCCACCTTGTGCACGTGTGCGCGGTCCGGGTGGGCGCGGCCGTCGAGCATGTCGGCGGCGTGGACGGTGGCCGTGGCGCGGGCCTTGTGGCGGGCGTAGTCCTCGGTGACCGGGTCCCAGATCTGGCCGGGCCGGTACCAGCTTTCACCGTCCCACCAGTAGCCCCCGGCGCGAAACAGCAGCGGGGCGCCCGTCCAGTAGGTGTGCAGGCTGGCCGTGTCCTCGTCGCGTAGCAGGAGCACGGTGCGCCCGTGGTCGGGGTGGTAGCGCACGGCCCAGCCCAGGTGGTGGGCGATCGGGTCGGTGGTGAAGGCCAGCCATCCTCCCTCACGGGAGGGGTCGCAACGGCCCCACATGCCCTCACCCTTGTTGCGGCCGACGGCCTCGATGGCGTCGGGGCCGTCGTCGAGCGGCAGGTGCGAGTCGTCGACGAACGGCAGACCGGGCACCGGGTGGTCGGTGCGCAGGCCGTTGGCGAGCGGACGAATGTCGTAGACCAACGTGTTCCCCTTCTCGACTTCACTGCTGTAGATGGCTACAACGCTATTGCTGCCCAGTAGTACACGACTGGAAAGCGAGTCGGTACAGCCATTTCGAGACAGGTTCCACAGCGGCGAGTTGGCGTGATAGCCACACCGGGGCGGCACTCCGCCGACAGCCGCTCTGCCGCACACGCCGCTGCCACGACGCAGAAGAAAGGGGGGATCTGCCCTTCACGCCCGTGTCATCCTGGTCGGTTGCCCATGGGACGAGGGGAAGGGGACGGGACATGGCAACACGTCACGAGCCTTGGCCGGCGACGGTCGTCGCGGCGGTGGCAGGTGTGCTCGGCGACACCGATCACGGCTTGACGGGACGGGAGATCGGACAGCTGTTGGCCGTCGTGAAGGTGCCGGATGCCGACGGCGGCAACAAGCGAGACCGGCTGGCCGGGGCGCTGCTGGCGCAGCAGGCGCGCCAGGGTGCGTCGAACTGCGTGATCGCATTCATCAAAGTGGCAATGGCCCCGGTGCGCTACGTTCAGCAGCCCCACACGTTCTCACGCCGACAGGACGACCTCAACGAGGTCCTGGTCCATGTCGGGCTGCGGGTCAACGACCAGGGGCAGGTGGCCAGGGGGCCTGCGGCCGCCACGCTGAGCGAGGCCGCACGGCACGCCAGTTCCCTGCGAGCCGAACTGCGCCGCCGCTCCACGCATCCGGAGGTGCTGCGCTACTGCACCCTGGAGATCCTGGCCAAGAACCCCTTCCACGCCAGCCTGGAGGCGGTCAAGTCGGTGGCCGACCGGCTGCGCACCTTCACCGGCCAGGGCCTGGATGGGGCGCGGCTGGTCGACGCAGTGCTCATGCCCGGCCACGGAACGGCCCGGGTGGCCATCAACGCGAACGCCACGGGGCCCGAGCTGGATGAGCAGAAAGGGCTGGCGAACCTGGTCAAGGGTCTGTTCAGCATGTACCGCAACCCGGCCGCGCACGAGCCGCGCCTTCACCGCACGGTTACCGACGAGGAGTTGCTGGAACTGCTCACCACGCTGTCGATGGTGCACCGGCGGCTCGACGGCGCGCACGTCACCCCCTGATGCCGTGGTCGGTGCAACTCGCACTGTGCTGCACTGACCGCAGCGTTGCCCCACCGGAGATCCGGGCTGCGGCGAGCACAGATGCCGGCCAGCGGCACCGGAGGCGGTGCTGTCTCAGGCCTGGATGTCCTCCTGTGGCGGTGATGCCTGGAAGAAGGCGCGCAGGGGCTCGTCGATGGCGCGTGAGCAGCTGGTGCAGTCGGCTGCGGCGTCGAGACGAGGTGCGAGGTCTTGAGTGTCGCAGGGGGTGAGGATGAGCCAGCGTAGGACGACCTGCCGGACGAGCAGCCTGAGCTCACCCAGTTCCGCCCCCTGCTGGTCGACGAGCACGTCTCCGTGTACGTATTTCGATCGCGCGCTGTACGCCTTCTGCACTCTGCTCGCGACGCCCTCGCGCAGAGGGCTGGGGAACAGGGACGCCGTCCGTGTCCGGATCCTCTCGCTGATGCCCTCGTGCTTGTCGTCGGGGCTGACCATCAGGGCTTCCAGCGCGATGACGTAGTCCAGAAGCCGCTCGTCGGCTTCTTCGTCCCACACACCGTCGTCCCGGTAGGTGCGCTGGTAGGCCTGCAGCAGGTGACGGGCGGCGCGCTCCAAGCGGCGGGCGCGCTTCCTGGGAAGACTCCGTCCGCTGTGGATGCCCTCCATGACAGCGTCGATCTTCGCTGTCACGGCGGAACAGAAGGCCTGCAGCCGCGGCAGAGCCGCTGGAGCGACATAGAAGCTGCCGCTCTCCCGGACTTCGACTTCTTCTGGGATGCCGGGACGGTCCTCGTAAGTCTGGATGGTGGTGGGCACCTGTTTTCGGTTCAGGTCGAAGTAACGGCCGCGCTCGACGCCGAACACCGCGTCGACGTGCAGCAGCTCCTCACTCCACAGGATCAGCGGCAGCAGCGCCCTCCAGTGCAGGGCTTCCGGACGCGGACCGGCGAAGTCGAACCAGCCCGCGTCCCTGCGGTCCGGCGCGCGCTCGGGGTTCGGGGCGTGGACGAAGGGCGCACCGGCCAGGAGATCGAGGTCGAGCCCGCCCGGCTGGAGGCCCTGGAGGGCCGGCATGGGGCCTAGCTGCCGCAGTTCGTCGGCGGTGAAGGACTGCAGGATGTAGCGGCCCAGCGGGATCCGTGTGCCCAGGGGGAGTTCGCCGGTGAGAAGCAGCCAGTCCTCGGCTGCCGGAGGGGGGCCGTGCAGAAGGCGACGAAGCTGTCCGCGATGTCCTCCACCGGCACCGTCGCCCCCTGGGCCACTAGACGGGTCGCGTCACCCAGCCTTGATACTCCCAGGAGCGTGGACCATCGGGGCAGCCAGTCACCGTCGACCTTGCCGTAGAGGTCGCGGTGCTCGGATTTCGGCGCGGCACTCACGACCGCGTTGATCACGGCTTCGAACTCTGGCTGCGTCGACGGGGCTACATCGGTGATGGCTTGGGGTATGGAGGGCAGGTCGCGTGCCTGCTCAAGCCAGGTAAGGACGGCCTGACGCAGTTGAGAGGTGGCTTCCATGCGGCACGAACGTAGCGCACTGCGCCGCCCGCGAGTCCCCATCATCCGGGGCAGCTGAGGGCGGTGAGGCGCGAGCGGATCGGGCGGCGGGGCAGATGGTCCTTGGGAGAGCTCATGGGCCGGACCGGACCGCTCCCCCCTGCAGCGTGGGGCAACCCACCGGGGCGAGCCGGTCGTGGGGGGACTGGACCCGCCCGGCGGTGCGCCCTGTGTTCCGCCGATGCTGCCGCCGCCGGGCACCGTCAGCGGCGGCCGGACCGGCTCATCTGGACGTGAACGGCGGAAGCCCTTCCTCATCCGATCAGCCGCCGGTGTATCGCCGTCCCGGCACGAGCGGATGCTGTCAGTCCCTCTCGGGGCACGCGTGAGGGGGCTGATGGCGGCGCCGCACACACCCCCGCGTTGGCCGGCTCCCTGTCCCGGGCCGCGGCCACCAATGACTCCGGCCAGGAGAGTGTCCTTGGCGGGCCTGCGGGCGTCAGGTGGTGGTGGGCCAGGTCCGCAGCAGAGCGGCGATCTTCCCCGCGGTGCAGGCGGGGTCAAGGAGCAGGTCCTTCAGAGCGATGGCGTCCTCACGGCCGGGCTTGACGGAGATCCCGGCGGCTTCGAGGTACATGACGCCGGACGCGGCGGCGACGGCCATGTTGGAGCGCTCCAGCCAGCGGCACCGGCCCAGTGTGTGCACCAGGGCGGCGGCTTTGGCGTAGGGGCCGCCGTAGACGGGCTGCTCGAAAATCTCGGCCCGGTGGCGGGCGACCGCCGAGACGGGAACGCCGTAGTCGTCTGGGGCCGGATCGTCCGCGCCGGCGGCCTCGGCGACTTGCAGGATCCAGGGAACGTCGATGTGCAGGTCCATCAGGCCGCGTGTGCTCCCCGGGGTGTCTGCTGGGCTTGTTCGGCCTCGTCGAAGACGGCCTGGTGTTCGGCCAGGAAGCGTTACGCCATCGCCGGGGGCACCGCTCAGGCGGCGCTGCGCGTACTGCGTGCCGAGGGGCTGGTCGACATCGTGCACGGCAGAGGCACCTTCGTGGCCGCCCTCCCCCAGGCTGCAACGGCAGTGCCCGGCGAGACAGCCGACGCCCGCCGCGTCGAGGCTCTGGAGGACACATTGCGCGACGTCCTCAGCCACATCCGGCCGCAGGGGCACCCGAGCTGGGAACTCAACACCTGCCTGGTGAGCAAAGAACAGCTGACCAAGTGGTGGGCAGCGCTGGGCGTCACCCCCCAGAGGCAGACTCCCCCAGAGTGAGCACGCTCGCCTACGCCTCGGTCCTCGCGGGCCCGGTCGTACGGGAGGGCACGGCCCGTTCTTCGGTCCGCAAGCCCACCACCATCGTCCCCCCCTTACACGCTTCGACAGACAATGGAGAGAGGCAACCATGAGTAGTCCGGCCGAACTGCGCGCACGCGCCGACGATCTCGAGCGCCGGGTACCACCGCTTACCGCCGGGCCGCGTACCGACGACGAACGCATGTGGTTGGAGAAGGCCACTGCCCTGCGGGCCGAAGCCGACCGGCTGGAAGCCCTGGGCTCCGGCGGCACTCCGCAGCAGCACGTCACCGACGTCCTCGACGCCACACTCCCCGAGGACACCCCACAGTGAGGACCCCGTAGCCGCATCCGGATTCACCAGCTACATTCCGCCCATCGGCGGAGCGAAGCATACGCTGCCCGAACTGACCGACCACTGCCGCCCGCGCGAGGGGAAGACATATCCCGAGCACGCCTACCCCTCCTGCAGCCAGGCGCGCTGCCGTCGTTGCGGCGCGGACGAGGAGGGAGCACCGTGAGCGTTCTGATACGGCCTGGCAGGTGTGACTGCGTGGTTCGGTAATCGGGTTGAACCGGTGCCGGTGAGGCAAGAGACTTGCGCGGTGTTCATGGAGCTGTCCCCCCGCAATCTGACCTGGGATGAGGTGGACCCCGCCCGTCATCCGTTCGACAGCGAGGCGGCGGCACGGGGGGTCAGATCGCTCGGGCCGGCCGGGCGAGTGCCCCAACGCCCCGACGTACCGCCGAGTGACCGGGCTTTGCACGACTGGGGCTGGGAGGAGGCCGCCCCCTGGTGCGACGCCATGACCCACGCGCTGGCCGAGCACTACGGCCGCTGGGTCACCGGCTGGCGGTGGGCGCACGACGAAGGGGACTTCGACGGAGGGCCGGTCGGCAGCTGGTGCTGCCCCCAGGACTCGGTCACCACGGCGGACGAGACCCTCGACCGGGTGACTGCGGCGCTGCGGGAGTGGCGGAAGTGGCTGGAGAGCCTGGCCGCACGGTTCGAGGCCTACCCGCTGGACCTGGCCGGTATCGACGACCAGCGGATCCTGTGGGACCGCACCGCCCGCAACCTGATCCTGCACGTCACCGACCGCACCGGCTGCGGCAGCGGCTGGTACGGGCACTGCCATCAGGTACTGAGCTGGTTCCTCAGCCGCTGGGGCATCCCAGCCGACGACGCCGAGCACCTGGTCCAGCAGGCGATCGGTGGGCGGTTCGAGAGCTGGACCGGCCCCGACCCGGTGCTGGTCGAGGACATCGCCGAACAGCTCGCGGCTACCGTACGGCCGGACGCGGCCGCCCGAGCCTGCGAGTCGCCGCTGCCCGACCACCTGAAGCGCTGGCTCGCCGTGCGGGACGCCGTGCCGTGGCATGAGGCTGCCGACAGCACTGGAGACGCACCGGTGACACCAGTCCGTGACGGAATGGCGGAGGAGGTCCGCACCTTCGACGCCAGCCTGGATCCCGCCCGCGGACAAGGCCTGCTCACCGCCCTGGAACTGCTGCGGGCCGACGCCGCGCGCGGCGACCGGCTGGGCTTCGACCTGATCCAGCGCTGGCAACAGCACGTCCTGGCCACGCCCGGGCCGCCGCCGTTGCGCAGCCTGCCCGCTTTCGCCAAGGGCGGCCGGGAGCGCTACGGCATCGCCCCGGACACCCGCGCCCGCCTCGACGCCTGCCTCGCCGAGAGCGTCAAGGACGCCGCCCGGCCCCTCCCGCTGACCGCCCGGGCCGCACGCGCCTTCCTCGACGTCTGCTTCTTCCACCCTTTCGACGACGGCAACGCCCGCTCCGCCCTCCTGACCCTCCTGTTCGTCCTCGCCCGCGAGGGCGTGGCGCTCGACAGCGTGCGCCTGCTGCGCCGGATCTCCTTCCACGCCGACGACCCGCAAGACGCACTGATCCTCGCCCGGTACATCGACTTCCACCTGCGCGAAACCCGACGACGAACCACCGGCGCGACCACCTAGTTGGCGGGCTTTGGCGAGCCAGGCGGTGATCTTGACGGTGCGGCCGCGACGCTGTCACCGCGTCACGGCATCCCGCGTACCCGCCGGTGAACTGCGCACCGCACTCGCCTCCGCCGCCGTCCGCGCGTCCGCTGTCACACCGCCCTCGTCCCCCTCCTGAAGGCGCCCAGGAACAGCTGCTCTGACCTTCACCGGGCTCGCCCCGCGTACCGCCGAGCCAGGGGCGGCCGTCGCCGTCCGGTCGGCGTCGAAGGATGTGCGCCCGGCGGGCAGCACCTCAGCAGGCACCGCGAAGCACACCTCACCGGCGGGTGCGCTCCTCGAGGTCGGCGTCCGGCTCCCCGGTGACCGCCGCCTCAGCCTGGCCGACCGTTGCCATTCGTGCTGCTCGCGTCGCGTACGTCCTCGCGCCGTACGGCCACGCGGATTGGCGACGGCCAACCCCGGGTAAATCAGGGCTCTCACGTACGGTCGGACGCCGCAGCGGGGTGCAGTAGCACGTGTGATGTCCCCAAGTCCCAGGGGGCGTTGAGGGGGGAGTGAACGTGACGAGGAACCGGGTGCGCCTGAGCGGCGGCGCCGACTGGCAGACGGACTTCCGTCGCCGCACCACCGGCCGTCCGCCGCGCTCCGCGATGGAGATCGCCACGGTGCGCCGCACACTGAACCACACGCTGACAGAACTGAAGCGGGCCATCGACGGGCTCTCCGTCGCGGCTGCGGCCGACTTGTACGCGCTGGCCTGGCAGCAAGCTGCAGGGGCGCCGCCCAGCGAGACCAGACAGCAGCGGGCACTCCTGCAGTCCTACAAGGAGATCCTCGCCTCCCGCAGGTGGCAGGAGGCGGAGCGGCTCCAGGCGTCGTCCGCCCCGCCAGCCGTCGCATCGCGCCCCGGCCGAGGCATCGGTGGACCGCCCCGGCCGACGTCTGCCGGCCGGACGGAGAAGCCGAAGCCGGCCCGGTCCTCACAGCAGCAGGACCGGCCGAGGAAGCCCCTGTTCCCGCGCACGAGGCCGGCGGCACGGCCCACCCCCGCGGTGGTCACGGCCGAACAACCCTCTCGCCCAGCTCAGCCCGGCCTGCTGGATACCGCGAAGCTGTACGAGATCGCGACCGGGCTGCGGCCGCTGCTGGAAGAGACCGCGAAGGCCGGCACCACCACCAGCTGGCCCCGGATCCGCAAGCGCCTGCCCAGCCTGCCCCGGCTCCACCCCGACGACGAGTCCGTGATCCTGTGGCTGGTCGACGAAGACCGCCACGAAGGCGAACCGCTCCTGGCCGCCCTCGTCACCAGCGGCAACCGGCAGATGCACCCGCGCTTCCCCGTCATCGCCGAACACCTCGGCCTGCCCTGCGGCACGAACACCACACAGCAGCGGACAGCATGGAGCTACGAGGTCCTCAAGGTCCACCAGCATTGGCGCCACCGCAGGCGATGACCCAAGAAACACGCACTGCCCGTACGGGCTGGCCGTCGGGTTGGGCGGTCGGCCGCTCCGCCTCGTGAACGGATTCCATGATCGGCCGGGCATGCCCTCGGGTAGCGTGGAAACATGACCAGCGGCGGACGGCAGCGGCGGGACGGCTCCTCCAAACGCGTGCAGCTCACCAGCGGGGACCACGGCGGCCCGAAGGACAAGAAGCCGAAGGGGCAGCGCAAGACCAGCAGTCTCGGTGGCAAGGCCTCGCGGGCCGCGCGCCTGCGCGAAGTCGAACGCTTCCGGGCATCCATCCGCGCCGCCGAGCAACGCCGCACCGCACGCCAGGACTCCCCCACGGTGGCGCCCCCGGCCGGCACGGAGCAGCACACGCCGGCAAAAGAGCAGCCCGCCGACGCGGACACCGCGCTGCAGGTTCACCTCGCCGCCTGCGTCCAGGCAGCCCACAACCACGCCTGGGGCCTGCTCAGAGACAGCGCCCGCCAACTCGCTGAGGCCGCCGACCTGCTCGACGCCGAAGCCCGGTCAGGCGACGGCACCCGCCAGGATGACGCCGCCAGGTAGCTGAAAGCCCTGCACACCAGGGGCGTGGACCACCGCGCCGCCCACGCTCCGCGTCAGCCGTCCCCTGCCAGACGGGAACGGCACCGGCAACCAGTCGGCGGCACCGGGCTGAGAGACCTGGCGGACACACCGCCGACGGCTGTGCAAGAAGAAGGCGCTCGGGATGACCGGCCGCGGAGAGCCGATCACGTGCAAAGGCCTCAACGCGGCGATCGCTCGGCAACCGCCTACGTGAGGACAGCCGGGGCGGCATCCTCGGTCGCCCAGTCGCCGTCGAACAGGGCGGCAACCAGGCGTACGTGGTGGTCGGGGAGTTGACCGGTGCGGTGTTTGGTGCGGGCTTTGGCGAGCCAGGCGCCGATCTTGACGGTGTCGCCGTCGGCGCGGATGCTCTCGCGGGCGGCGGGGGCGCGGCCTTCGCGGTGCAGGAAGAGTTCCAGGAGCTGGACGGTCTGTTCGAAGGTGCGGCGGGTGCGGCGGGCGGGGGTGAACGGGTTGGTGTCGGGGGTGAGGCTGAGGGCGGTCATCAGTTGTTGTTGTCCGGGGTCCAGGGTGGGCCAGGTGGTGAGCTGGCGGTGCAGCCAGGAGCCGATCTTCACCCCGGCCAGGAGGGTGTCGCGAGTGAGGGCGGCAGGGTCGGCGCCGGTGGCGAGGTGGGCGCGCAGCAGGTGGTACTTGCGGTGCCAGTCCGCGCCGTGCGGGAGGCGCCAGTCGGGAGCGAGGGCGGTCAGCGCGTCGGCACGACCTTGATCGAGTTGTTTCTTGCCCGCGAGGTGGCGTTGTTCGGCGAGCCAGGCGCCCACGGGGGTGGTGGCGGGGGCGGCGAGGTGGCCGTGGGCGCGGTGGTAATCGGCGGCGGCGGCGAGGCGGGAGCGCCAGGCGGCGTCGTGCTTGTCCCAGATCATGTCCAGGGCGTCGAGTTCGGCCGTCCAGTCGGCCTCGAGGCGGCCTGCTTTCGCGGCGTCGCGCATGGTGGTGATGAAGGTGCCGAGCCGGTAGCCGGTGGGGTCGGTGTAGTCGGCGGGGACGTCGAGGTGGCCGTAACTGTCGCGGTAGGAGCGGGCGGCGGCCAGGCCGAGGCGGCGGGAGCGGGAGACGGCCGTGTCGCGAGGGTCGAAGGAGACCAGGTCCATCGCCTGGGCGATGCGTTCGGGGTGGACGGTGAAGTCGAAGTGCCAGCGGCGCTGGATGACGTCACTGGTCTCCTTGGGCAGGCGGTTGGCCTTGTCGGGGAGGCGTTCGAGGATGCGGTGGTCGTGGCTGGCCAGCGCGCAGGCGATCGCCCACACCGGTTCGTAGGCGGTGCCCAGGATGTTCTCGCCGTCGGCGCCGGGCGGGATGTAGACGGGGACGATCAGCGAGGCGGTCTTGCCGGACACGTCCAGGCGCAGGGCGCGGCCGAGGGCCTGGACACAGCGCACGACGCTGCGGGTGGGGTCGGCGAAGACGATCGCGTCGACGCTGGGGATGTCGACGCCTTCGGCGATCAGCTTGGAGTTGGCGAGGATCGCGACGTCGGCGGCGGCGAAGGCGGTGAAGATGCCGGCGCGTTGGGCGGGGGTGTGCTCGCCGTGGGCGAAGAACAGCTGGGGGGTGATGTCCGGGACGAGGCCGGGCTCGGTCCGGGCCAGCAGGCGCAGGGTGTGCGGGAGTTCGCGGGCGAAGCGACGCGCGTCGGAGACCAGATGGAAGTAGACCAGGACCTTCTTCAGGCCGTGCTCGATCATGGCGCGCAGGACGGCCAGGTGGAGGGCGGTCGTGCGCAGGGCACCGTCGTCCTTCTCCTCCTTAGCGGCGGCGCCGCCTGGGGCCGTGCTGCCCGGGACGGGCAGGTTTAGGCGGCGCCGCAGATCGGTGTCGGTGAGGGTGGGCACCACGATCCGGTAGTCCGCGGCCCTGCCGTCCGCCACCGCCTGTGCGAGGGGGTATTCGACGACCTTCTTGCCGTAGACGGCCTCGTTGTCCATGGAGTTGGCGAACGCGTCCACGTCCCCGTCCGGCCGGGCGGCGCGCCGGCGGCGCGGGCGGGTGGTGTCGGCGGACTCGGCCAGCTCGGGGGCGGCGAAGATGCGGGGGGTGGCGGTCATGTAGAGGCGGCGGTCGGCGTGGATGCGCTTGCCGTCGTTGACGATCGCCCACTTCTTGTCGGCCCGGCCGGCGATCCGGTGTGCCTCGTCCATGATCGCGAGGTCGAACGGCGGCACCGCGTACCCCGTGTTCTGGGTTTGTTCGATCTTGTTCAGGGAGTCGTAGGTGCAGATCACCGTCAAAGCGGGGATCTGGTCCTCGCCGTCCCCCACCACCGACATCAGCCCGCCCAGCGCGTGCGGGTCGGTGGTCGACATGACTCGGGCCGCGACCAGGTCGTCGCGGGCGCTGGTGTCCAGGGAGGAGACGATCACCATGTGCTCCAGATGACCGTCACGCCGCCACGCCAGAGCCGTCTGGGCCGCCAGGTCCAGGGTGGGGACTACGAACAGCACCAGCCGCGCGCCGAGTTCATCCGCCGCCCGGATCGCCACCAGCGTTTTGCCGGTCCCCGTCGCCGACACGAACAGACCCCGCGTTCCCGCACGCCGCAGATGCCCGGCCAGCCGCTTGACCGCCTCCGCCTGGTCGGGAAAGAGCCGCGCGCGCTCGGGGCGGCTGGGGCGCGGCAGTTCCACCACCGTCATGACAGCTCTCTTCCGAGTCAGTGACTCCAGTAGTCGCGGCGTGGCAGTTCGACCCACGCATCGGGCGGTCCGGCCACGGCGCGCCTGTCGGTGAGGCGCAGGCCTGCGAAGGCGCAGGCGTAGGCGACGGCGTTGTTCTGGTAGAGGTACGAGGCCAGCACCTGCGCGGAGGTGTCGCTCTCGTCCGGTCCTCCGCCGGGGTGCAGGTCCGAGCCCTCGATGATTCCATGACGGGCGATGCTGCCCTGGTTGCCGCTCTTGGGATTGGCGTACAGGCCGTAGCAGAGTGTGCCGGCGGACAGCCGGGCCAGCACGCCCGGCATGCTCGGCGCGTATCCCCAGGGCTGGGTGACGACGCAGCCGCCCGGCACGGACGTCACGCCGATGATCTGCAGGCTCTCGTCCATGTCGTACGCGTACGGATCCTTCAACAGCTCGTCGATGAGTTCGCCGCGTGCCGGTGTCGCCTGAAGACGGCGCACCGCCTCGGCCGCGTCGATGCCCGCCACACAGGCCAGGCCCGTGCCGTCGTAGTAGAACTCGCCCAATGCCGTGGTGAGGCGATGGGCCTCCTGCGCTGCCGCACGCTCGGTGTCGCTCAGGGACACCCCTTCCGGCACCGAGAACAGCTCGGGCGTCGGTCCGGCCAGGCTCAGCCGCCCCGGCGACCAGCCGCCGAGCGACGGCCGCCAGGGATCGGCCCCGGCGGCGGCGAGCGCCCGGGCGTTGGCCTGCTTCCTGGATAGGACGGCTTCCCACAGTGCCGTCACCCCGTTCTCCAGCGCGTCCACATCCGCAACCCGGCGGGCCAGTTCCGTCACAGCCTCCGGAGAGCCGAACACCGCTGCCCGATGCAGGGGCCTGCTCCCGTTCCAGCTCTCCGGATCGGCTCCCTGGTCCAGGCGTCGGCGGATGCCGTCGGCATCCGTCCAGTCCCAGCCCATGCCCGCCCAGCCGTCACTCGCTGCCGTCACCGCTCCCCCTCGAACACGTCGCATGCGCTCGCGCCACGTCGACCCGCCCCCGAGCACACGTGCGCTACAGGCCGCTGGCTCCATCCAAGTCCGTTGACCGGACGCTATCACCAAGAACACCGTTCGTACGCTCAATGTACGTGATCCATACGCTACTAGTACGCGATAGGTGCGTTTCAGGGTAGAGTCAGGGACGGAGGTGTCCCATGTCCGAGTTGTTCGACGCGGTCGACGCGCTGGTCGCGTCCCGCTCCCCGCTGCCGCCGCCGGCTGAGCGCAGGCGGCTGCGCCAGGCGCACGCGCTCACCCTGGACGAGGTGGCCGCCGCTCTGGGCGTGCGGCGGGCGACCGTGGGCGGCTGGGAGTCGGGCAAGGCCGAGCCCCGGCCGCCGGAGCGGGAGGCGTACGCGCGCCTGCTGAAGCAGCTCGCCACGCTCTACCCCGCCCCCCAGAGCACCGGCGGCCCGCAGGAGGACCCGGGCACCGCGGCGCCGCAGACATTCACCACCGCAGCGACCGCAGCGCAGGCTGGGTCCACGGGCGGGGCAGCGGAAGCTACTGCCACGGCGGAGGCCGAGGAGCCCCCGGCTGCTCCCCCAGCGCCCGCTCGGCATGCGGCACCGGCCGCTGTGTCGCTGCCGCGTGCCGAACGGGCGCCGCAGAGCTCGCGGCGCCCCGCGGCGAGGAAGGCCGCCCCGGCGAACACCCCCGCGCCCGGCGGTGTCTACGCGCACGGTCCGCTGCTCGTCCTCGACGCCGACACCGAGCGACAGGTGACCGGCTACGGCGTCGGCGGTCTGATCCTGGACGTGCCCGCCAAGTCCCTGCCTGCGCTGGTGGAGTGGACGCTCACCGAGGCGCGGCTGGGGTCGGAGAAGCTGCACGGCTCGGGCAAGGACGGCGACCCGCTGCTGGTGCTCACCGCGGCAGCGTGCGAGCGCTACGGTCTGCCCGCCGCCTTGTCCGAGGCCGAGCGGCTCGCCGGGCGGCTGCCGGAGGGACACAAGGTCATCAAGCAGCTGGAGCGCGCGGACTGGCAGCTCACCAAGCGGGGGCTGGGGCCGTGGGCGCGGATCTACCGCCCCGCCCAGGGCAGCCGCCGCCAGTGCGTGCAGCTGTGCATTCCCTCCTGGCGTGCCCTGGACGGCCGCGCCTGGGGGCACGCCGCGCAGCTTCAGCCGGCGGAGCTCGCCCGGGTGCTGGGGGTGTTCGCGCAGCGGGTGATGACGCCGGTGGGCTCCACCGCAGTGACGGGGCTGCAGCTGATGACCGCGCTCAACCCGCCGACCCGCGCGAGCGACCCGGACGAGAACGGCAAGCGGCACCGCGAGCACCGGCCCGGGTCACTGGGCACGCAGCCGATGGACCCCGCACCGTGCGAGGCGACCGACGGACACCCCGTCCTGGCCCATCTGCCCCGCTTCCACGAGCGCGGCCCCGGCGAGCGGCTGTTCGAGGAGGCCTACGACTGGGCGCGGGATATGACCGATACCGAGTGCATGCAGCGCTACCTGGTCGGCATCGACGTGAACCTCGCCTTCGGTGCAGCCGCCAACGGTGCGGTCGTCGGGCTGTCATCGCCGCCCGAGCACGTCACCGATCCGGTCTTCGACCCAGCGGTGCCCGGTTCCTGGCTGGTCGACCTCTCCCACGTCGACCTGTCCCGGGTGAAGGTCGGCAAGCAGTGGCGCGACCTCGACGGTGGCCTGCTGCCCAGCCCGTTCACGCCGAGCGGCCAGCGCCCGACCGGTCCGGCCTGGTACGCAACGCCCACCGTGGCCTACGCCGTCGAGCTCGGCTACGACGTCGCGCCCGCCGAGGCCTGGGTGCGCCGGGAGAGCGGCCGGTTCCTGGACGGCTGGTACAAGCTGCTGCGCGATGCCTACGTCGCCACCATGGCGGACCTCGGCGTCGCGGAGAAGCTGCCCCCGCACCAGCTCCTTCAGGCGATGGACGGCTACAAGAGCCGTGATCCGGAGCTGGGGATCGTGGTGGACGCGGTCAAGATGACCGTCAAGGGCGGCATCGGCAAGCTGCAGGAGAAGGCACGCGGGGGCAGCTGGAAGCCGGGCCAGGCCTGGCCCGCCCTCGCCCGCCCGACCTGGCGGCCGGACATCCGCGCGACCGTCATCTCCCGGGCCCGGGTCAACATGCACCGCAAGATGCTCGCCCTGGCGGCGGCCACCGGCCGCTACCCGGTCGCGGTCCTCTCCGACTGCGCCGTGTACGCGGCCGACGGGCCCAGCCCCCTGGACGTGCTGCCCTACGGCGCCGACGGCAAGACCGTGCCCGGCAGCTTCCGGCTGGGGGTCTCGCCGGGGATGGTCAAGCACGAGGGCACCCAGAGCGTGCTGTGGGGCGCGGACGTGCTCGAGCAGCTCGGCGCCGACGGCCATGTCGCCAACCTCGCTCGCTACATCAAGACCGGCGAGGTCACCGCCAAGGACACCGGAGAATAGGGAGCGTTACAGGCGATGGTCACGGTCGGGGAAGAACTCGACAGGGCGGTACAGGGCGCGTTCACACGTCCCGTCCCCAAGTCCGCCGGGGCGCAGATGCGTTACCTCCTCAAGAAGCACGGCGGCCGGACGATGCCGGTGGCCGCGCTGCTCGGCATCAGCCAGCGCACGGTGGAGCGGTATGTGAAGAACCAGATCAAAAGGCCCCGCCCGGAGCTCGCCGAGCGCCTCGAACATGAAGTGCGCACGCGCTGGCAGCCGCAGATCCGCGCCAAGGCGAAAGAGGCCGCAGCCACTACGACCGGCATCATGATCGATGTCCAGGCCCGGTTCGGCTACACCGCCGCCGTCGGCAGCACCGACCAGGCCCGGGTGCGTCACCTCACCTTGGCCCTGCCGCCCCGGCACGCCGCCCGCCTCCTTCAAGCCCAGGAAGCAGGCGTCGACGAGGACGACCTCCGCGAACTCGCTGCCGAGGCGTTGGGCGAGGTGTACTTCCGCGATGGCGGCCGCCGTGCCCACGGCCTCGAAGTGGAACTCAAGGACATCGTCGACCTCCAGTTTGAGCTGTAGCCGGATAGGGCCGGAGGCGGGGCAGGAAGCAGGAACGGGCACTGGAGGGGGAGCTGTGGCAGCAGGAGCGTTACGGATCGTGCCGCTGGCCGGGGAGCTGACCTCGTCGCTGATCAGCCGGGCCGCGGACCGCTACGGCCTGCCGGCTGCCGGTGTGCTGCGGCTGTGGACGTGCCGCAACTCCCCCGCCCGCAACGACGGCGGCGGCGTGCGGGCCGATGCAGAGATCGTGCTCAACGAAGCCGGGCGGGCTGTGCTCGCCGAACTGTGCGGGGTTCAGCAGGCAGTGCTGGCGCGTGCTCTGCCCGCGTTCACCGTGGACGATCCCAAGATCAGCACCGGCCGGGAGGCCGCCCTGGCGCAGGCCCGGTGGCGGGCGGCGGGCTCGGTGGCGGGTGAAGCGGCGTTCGCCTGCCGGTCGTGCATCGCGCGGCGCACCGGGCAGACAGTGCGGGCGGTGCGGTATCTGCCGCGCTGGGAGCGGGTGTGTGCCCGGCACGGGCGGTGGCTGCTGGACGCGGACGCCGACCAGCCGCTGGAACACCTTGACCTGCGCGGTCTCCCGGAGGTAGCGGCCGCGCAGCGGCGGTGGGCGGGGGTGGCGCGCCGTGCGGGGCGGGCCGGAGCGGAGCCCGGTCAGGTGTTCGCCCTGGCGCACGCGGTCGTGGCCCGCTGGTGGGAGGAGGCCCTGCACTGGGAGCAGGAGGAGATCTGGCCGCACAGGCTGCACCAGGTGGCGGGCGGCAACGCGGGGACGGATTTTGAGCGGTGGCGGATCGTGGGCCGGGATCCGGTCATCTTCCCGGAGGTGGTGGCCGTGGCGGACGCGCTGCTGGATCCGGCCATGGCCGAGCTGGTGTGGAGGGACAGCGGCGGCCGGCGGCCGCGGCCGCTGGCTGCCGACGGGGCGTTCTGCCGCAGGCTGGGCGAGCGGGTGGGACGTGACTGGCTGGGGCCGCTGTCGGCGGTGGACTACGGGGGGCCGCTGCTCGCCTGGATGGGCGCGGTCGTCCGCCGGCGGCGCGGTGATGGCGGGCCGCCCGGGTGGAGGGACGATCCGTGGCGGCTGAAGCGGGAACAGCAGCCCGCCACGATGGCCGGTCAGCTGCGCGTGATGGCGGCCGAGCAGCAGTCGGGCGGCTCGGGCAGTCGGTGGCGTGCCGCAGTGAGCGCCGAGCACCGGTTCCAGCTCGAGCAGTTGATCGACCAGGCGCGGGAGCAGCTGGTGGAGCTGCGGGGCGTGCACAGCGGCACCACCGCCGAGGTGGCCCGCACGCTGCTTCAGCACCTCAGTCACAGTGCCGCCCTGATCGACAAGGCCCTCGTGGGCACTGCCTCCGCGGCTGTCGCCGCGGGGGTAGCGCTGGAGGACGTGGCGGCGTGGTCACGCCTGCCCGCCCGGGAGCTGGCGGAGATCATCACCGCGGGCCAGGATGAGGACTGAGACGCGCAGCGGCCGGTGCGTCGTGTCTTAAGCCGCAGGGCGGTGCTGGCCGGCGTTTCCCCCAGGGGTATCCGTTGCGGGATAACCGACGGTGTGCGGCCACTAGGCTCAGGCGGGGCCGCGGTAGGCGGCGGCCCCTGGGACCGGCGCCGAGGGAGCACCTTGAGTACTCATCCGGGTCCGGCGGCAGCGGGGGCGGACCTTGCCCAGCTGGCGCTCGACTTCCACCACACCCACCAGCTGCTGGACCCTGCCGCACAGGGGGTGCAGACCTGGGAGGTGCGCATCACCGCGGCCAGCACACCGGTGGGAAGCCTGAGGGCCGTACGCGGCCTGTACTGGAAGTCCGACAATCTGCGCGAGCGGATGACCGACGAGCAGTCCTTCCCGGCTCTGGTGGCCGCCCAGCTCCTGGACGAGGAAGGCCGGTTCACGTACGAGTTCGAGGAGTTCATCGAGTCGGCCTCCAGCGTCCTCGTCGTCGACGGGCTGCAGCTGGAGGAGGCCTTCGCCGACCCTGTGGTCGTCGCCGTGGTGGTGGCCGCCGTCATCGACCGGCTGACGGACAACTACTTCGCCGTGGTCCTGCCCGCCAAGAACGCCTGCACCGATGCGGGGTCGGCCCTGCTCGCCGAGGCCGGCGTACTGCTGAGCGCGCAGGACTTCTCCGACGAGCTGCAGATCATCGACAATGCCCTGGCCGCTCCCGAAGAGGCCGCGCAGCGCGTGCGCAGCCGTCTGCGTTCCCTCGCCCGCCACGGCCGGCCGGCGGAGTGGGACGAAGACGACGACGAGGGCGACGGCTGGGATGAGGACGGCGAGGAGGACGAGGAGCTTACGGAGCGGACCGCTGCGGTGCTGCGGGTGGCGCTCGAGGAGCTGTCTGAGCAGGTCTGGCAGGACGTCGCCGCCGTGGGCGATGCGCCGCTTCGGCGCGGTGAGGGTCGTGTCCTTGGCTCGCTGCCGCCGATCACCTTTGGCCAGGACCGGCAGTGGCGGCGGCAGATGGCCCGCTGTTTCGACGACCTGGCCGCCGACCTCACCAAGACGGGCACCGTCCGCCCGCTGTGCACCGGCGAGGAGATGGCCCTGCACCTGGGAATCGACCGGGCCAAGTCGCTGACCCGGAACCGGCCGCGCCTGGTCGCGGAAACAGTGCAGGGTCTGGGTGAGGACCGCCGTGACCTCGACTGGGACTGGTGCTCGGATGTCCTGTTCGAGGACCACGACGTATTGATGCTGTTCGACGCCTCCCTGGACGGGATCGAGGACAGGGGCAACGAGATCAACCAGGCCCTCGGACTGGCCAACCTGGCCGCCGCGGACTGGTTCAAGCCCTTCCGTCCCCGCCAGGCCCGCGACCCCGACCGTGGCTTCCGCCACTCCTGACCTCGGCCGCCGCCAGGCCCCGGGCGGCACAGGGCCCATGAAAGCCGCGGGCTGAGCCTTTCCTCGGCGGACCCTGTCCGGCTCAGCCAGAAAGCGGGGCGGCTACGCTCGGGCTGCTGATGTGACAGGGGCGGGAAGTGGGGGCAGTGGCCAAACGCGATGTATGGGTACGCGTTCGGAATGACCTGGTGCGCGGCGACACCGTCGTGGGCATCAGCGTGAGCGATCCGCCCTACGACTGGGAGACGTTCAAGATCGTGCTGAAGGTCACGGGACACCGCGACCCTCTGTGGCTCGACTCCGGCATCTGTGACGACGGCCAAGGTACTGGGCGCGAGCGGGTCGACGCGCTCGCTGATTCCTTCGTCGATACGCTCGCACGCGGTGCGGCCATGCCGTCCGGCGCCCTGATCCGGTTCGGTCTTGACGAGGACGACTCGGGATGGGCGCTGTCGTCTCTGGGGTAGCGGCGAAGCCGATCCGGCGCCTGCTCACCCTGTCTGTGGCCGGGGCGGGCCGGGCCAGGACCCGGCCTGTGCCGCGACAGGGCAGCGGCCAGCGGGAAAGTGCAGAGGTGCGCACTGACACCGGCACGCCCCAGGCGGCATGCTGGCCCCCTCACAGGACAACCGGACTTCACGGCACGGCAGTTGCAGTTACCGGCCGGTTCGCCTGCGCGCCGTGGCCGGGATGACGTTGTGTGGAGTACGTGATCATCGACAGCAGCCAGGACGGCTTATCTGCCGTTGCGGGCAGGTCCTCGCGGGTGCCGGAACCGGGTGCGGTGGAGGCGGAGTTCGCCGGGGCTGGCGGCACTCTCGTACAGCGTCGTTGGGTCGAGGCCGCCGTGGCCGTTCGGTTCGAACAGCTCCAGCCGGTGGCAGCCTTCCCGGTGGTGCCCGGGCGCAGGTGGGGCCCGGGCTGGTGGTGGTCGGCCACCGCCAACGGGCACGTGCCGCACGGCTCGCAAGCGATGTGCACGCAGCTGATGCTCCTGGACCGTGACCCGAAAGTGGTGGGCCTGTCTGCGCGGCCGGTGAAGCTGATTTGGCGGGATCCCGGCAGCAGGAAGGTCCTCACCTGGGTTTCGCAAGTGTTCGCCCGCTACGCCGACGGGAGCGCCCTGCTCGCCGACTGCCCCGCCACGGCGGGGCCCGCCGGGCAGCGGGCCGAACGAGCCGCCGCGGTCCTTGAGTCGGCGTGTGCGGCGGTGGGTTTCACCTACCGGCGCCTGGCGCCGCCGGAGCGGGTGTTCGGGGCGAATGTGCGGTGGCTGGCCGGCTACCGCCATCCCCGCTACCGCGATGCGGGCGGTCTTGAGCAGGCGGTGCTGGAGGCGTTCGCCGCCCCGCGGCCGCTGATGGCGGGAACCGCGGCGGCCGGTGAGGTCCTGAGCGCGCTGCCGGTGCTCTACCACGCGCTGTGGAGCGGGCGGCTGGCCGCGGACCTGTCCCGGCCGCTGGGCGAGCACACCATGGTCTGGCCTGGCGCGGCGGCGGGCGTTGAGCGGGAGCAGCAGGCACGTTGAGCAGGCAGGTGATGGCCGTCCCGGGCGGGCGGCGTGTTGAGGTGGGTGCGCGGATCACGTTCGAGGGGCGCACCTGGCAGGTGACCGGCCTGGTCGACGGGCGGGTGCATCTGGCTGCCGACGACGGGGCCGCCGGGTGTGTGCTGGCCTCCCTGCTGGTGGCCGCCGAGGACTTCGCCGTCGTCGGCCGATGCGCCGATGAGCTGCCGGCGTCCGAGGTGTGGCAGGCGCTGCCGCTGGCCGTCCGCGAGCGGGCGCTGGCTTGGCTGGGGCACATCCGTGAGATCGAGACCGGGCTGCCCGGCGGAGCGGGCAGCGGCGGCGAGCCGAGGCCCGCCTACGATCCGCAGCGCTTCACGCTCGCCGAGCGCGAGCACGCCAAGGCCGCCGAGCTGGCCGCGCTGGGCTGGACGCAGGTCGGACGGGCCACGGTGCAGCGGCGGCGTCTGGCCTATCACAAGCAGGGGTTGATGGGGCTGGTCGACCATCGGACGGTGCGCCCCCGGTCGGCGACCGGCCGCGCCGACGAGCGGGTGGTGGCGGCCGTGCTGGAGGCGCTGCGGGACGTTCGTGGTCGCAAGGCGGCCACCGTGAAGCAGGTGATCGAACGGGCGGAGCGGATTGTGGGCGCCAGGTATGGGCCGGAGCGGGTGAAGATCCCGTCGGCGGCGTCGATGTACCGGCTGGTGAAGGCGCTGTCGGATCCGGCCGAGCCGGTGGGCAGTCCGGCGCGCACCGCCACCGGCCCGCGGCGAAGCGGCGGCCCGCCGCCTGCGTTGCGGCCTGCGGAGCGGGTTCATGTCGCCACCGCCCGTCTGGGGGTGGGGGTGGTGGGCGAGGACGGGGGTCTGGTTGCGGTGTCGGTGACGGCCGCGGTGGATGAGGCCACCGGCTGCGTGCTGGCCGCCGTGCTGCACCCGCAGGAGTCCGGTGCCCAATTGCCGGTGCTGCTGGCCGAGATGGCCGTGCCGCGGCCGCTGCGCGCGGGCTGGCCAGGCCTGCTGGGCCGGGCGCACGAGGGCTGGCCGCGGCGGTTGATGCCGCTTCAGGCCCGCCTCGAGGCGACGGCGGCACGGCCGGCGGCCGTACCGGAGACGCTGGTCCTGGACGGCGCAGGGCCTGCTGCCACCTCGTGGTTTCTCACCGTGTGCGAGGGCCTCGGCGTCAGTGTGGAATCCGTCCGTGGACGGGTGCACAGCGAGCCCGGCGCCCGCGGGCACACGCTCGGCGTGCTCGCCGGAGCTTTCACCCGGTATGCGGCCGGTCTGGCCGACGCCGCGCGACCTGACGCCGGGCCCGGGGAGGACGACGCGGGAGCGGCGGGAGGCTGGTTCAGCCTGCCGCACCTGCAGGACCTGCTGGACGAGTGGATCACAGCGAGGTGGCACACGCGCCCCCAGGAGGCCTTGCGGCATCCCCTGCTGCCCAGAGCAGCCCTGACGCCCGATGAGATGTGGCGGGTGCTGCTCGGTGCGAGCGGGTCGGTGCCGCTGCCGCTGAGCGGGCAGCACTTCGCCGAGCTGCTGCCGGTGTGCCGCAAGGCGGTCACCGACGTAGGGGTGCGCCTTGGGCGGCGCCGGTATGACGATGAGTGCCTCAATGAGCACCGCGGACGGTCCTGCCCCACCACGGATGACGGCCGGTGGGAAGTGCACCATCACCCCTACGACGTGCGGCAGGTCTACATCCGGCTGCCCGACGGCCTCCTGTACCCCCTGCGCTGGAGTGACCAGGCGCATGCGCAGCGGCCCTTCGACGCCACCGTGCACCGCCGGATCACGCAGGTCCTCGCCGGCCGCACGAGTGGCGGAACCATCTCCGGACCCGATCCAGGCACCAGAGCGCGGGCACAAGCCGGCAGGCCGACGAGCCAGGTAGCCGACGCGATGGCTGTACCTGAACCGGGCAGCGGCCCGGCTGCCGACGGCAGCGCCAGTGGGGGGCAGGAGTTCGGGTTGTGGGACGCGCAGGCGGAGGCCGGGCAGTGGTGAGCGCGCACGGCGGCCGCCCAGTGGCCGCTGCCCGGCACCGGCAGGTGAAGCTGGGGGCGTATGTGACGTTCGAGGGCCGCGCCTGGCAGGTGGCCGCCGTGGCCGGTGCGTCGGTGCGTCTGGTCGACGAGGACGGGCAGACAGCGTCGGTGCTGGCCTCGTTCCTGTTCGCCGATCCCACGTTCGCGGTGGTGGACTCCCCCGCACCCGGGGTGGTGCCGTGGGGGCTCATGGAGTCGGTACCCGCACGGGAGCGGGAGCGGGCGCTGGCCTGGCAGCGGCACATCCGCGAGATCGAGACCGGGCTGCCCGGCGGCCCGGCAAGCAGCGGGATGCCCCGGCCCGAATACGACCCTGAGCAGCGGTCGATGGCCGAGCGGGAGCAGGCCAAGGCCGACGAACTCGCACAGCTGGGCTGGCCGCAGGTCAGCCGGGCCACCGTGCGCCGCATGCGCGCCCGCTATCACGCGGGCGGCCTCATGGGTCTGATCCCGCAGCGCAAGCCCTCGCGTGCGACGGGTCGGGCCGATGAGCGGGTGGTGGCCGCCGTGCTGGAGGCGCTGCGCCGCCAGCGCGGCCGCTCCAAGGGCACCCTGAAGGGGCTGCGTCAGCTGGCCGGGCAGATCCTCGCCGACACCCATGGTCCGGGCGTGGTGGCCTTGCCTGCGCCGTCGACGTTCAACCGGCTGGTGCGGGTACTGGCCGATCCGCTGGAGCATCCCGGCCGTCCCGCCCGCACCGCCACCACCACGCCGGTACGGCCGTTCACGCCGACGGTGGCGCTGCGGCCGGGCGAGCTGGTGCAGGTCGACACCACCCGGCTGGATGTGATGGCCGTGGGCGAGGACGGCCGCCCGGTGCGCCCGGAGCTGACCATCGCCCTGGACGTGGCGACGCGGTCGGTGGTGGCGGCCGTGCTGCGCGAGGAGAGCACCCAGGCGGTGGACGCGGCCCTGCTGCTGGCGGAGATGGCCGTGCCCCACCCGGCGCGGCCCGGCTGGCCCGAACATCTGCGCCTGGCCCATGCGGCCGTCCCCTACGACCGGCTACTCGCCGTCGATGCGCGCCTGGAGCAGGCGGCGGCGCGGCCGGTGGTGGTGCCCGAGACGATCGTCATCGACCGGGGGCGTGTGTTCGTCTCCGCCGCGTTCCTGGCCGCCTGCGAGACCCTGGGTGTCAGTGTGCAGCCCGCCCCGCCGCGCTCGCCGGCCGCCAAGGGTGCCGTCGAGCGGACATTCGGGAGTATCAACTCGCTGTTCGCGCAGCACGTCGCCGGTTACACCGGCTCCCACGTTCTTGAGCGCGGTCACGCGGTGGAGGACGAAGCGTGCTTCAGCGTGGCTCAGCTGCAGGAGCTGCTGGATGAGTGGGTCACCGCGTGCTGGCAGCACCGCCCCCACGACGGGCTGCGCCACCCGGTCCTGCCCAAGAAGGCGCTGGCCCCGAACGAGATGTGGAGCGCACTGCTGGGCACCTGCGGGTACGTGCCGCTGCCGCTGACCGGCGCCGATTATCTGGAACTGCTGCCCGTGCGCTTCCACCCGATCACCGGCCGCGGCATCCGCATCAACTACCGCACCTACGACCACGTCGTCCTCAACGAGCACCGCGGCCGTCCCTGCCCCACCGGCCCCGGCGGCAGGTGGGAGGTCCACCTCAACCCGCACGACGTGCGGCAGGTCTACATCCGCCTGCCCGACGGGCGCCTGCACGAGATCCCGTGGATCCACCGCGACCACGTCCACGCCCCGATGAGCGAGGCTGCATGGCGCCACATCCGCGCCGCCCTGGGCCGGCGCGCAGGCCGCGAGCGGCACGAGGCCGACCTGGCCGAAGCAGCCGACCAGGTCCTGCGCAGGGCCCGCCCCCTGCCCGGCACCGGCGCACCCGCCGCAGCGGCGGCGGGCCCCTCGGCAGCGGCGGCGGGCCCTTCGGCGGCGACAAGCACGCCAGGCCCGCAGACGGCGGATGACGACACGCCAGCCGAGGACAGTCTCGACGTCCTCGAAGCCCACTTTCCTGATGCTGACGGCCACTCCGACGGCCGGGATGAACTCTCTGCGCCTGCGGGCCGCTACGCGCTGTATGACGCCTTTGAGGAGGCCGAGCACTGGTGACCACCAGCCCCCACACCACACCCGCCGCCGAGGACGCCTCCCCCGGAACGGTCACCACCTTCGATGCGTTCGCCCGGTTCGCCCACGCCGCCCCGCCCGCTCCCCCGCAGCCGGGCCAGCCGGCACGCTCGGTGGAGGAACGCCTGGCCTACCATTCGCAGTTCGTCACCGTGCGGACCCCGGCCATCGAGAGCCTCTCGCGCAGCGTGCGCACGCTGATGATCCTCGGCCGTAGCCAGAGCGTCACCGCCCGCCCGTCGCTGATCGTCACCGGTCCGGCCACCACCGGCAAGACCACCGCGCTGCTCGAGGTCGGCCGGACCTGCCACCTGGCCCACACCCGCCGCGCCGCCCCGGGCGACACCAGCGTGCCCGTGGCGTATGTGCTGGTGCCGCCCGGCGCCACCGCCAAGACCCTGGCCTGCGAGTTCGCTCGCTACCTCGGTATCCCCGTCACCGCCCGCATGACCACCGCGCAGATCACGACCGCCGTCTGCCACACCTACACCGCGGCCGGCGTCAAGCTCGTGCTGATCGACGAGATCCACCGGCTCAACCCCCGCAGCTCCAGCGGCGCGGAGGCTGCCGACTGGCTCAAGGACCTCACCGAGCGCGTCGGCGCCACGTTCGTGTACGCGGGCATCGACGTCACCACCAGCACGGTGTTCAGTGGGGTCCGCGGTGCGCAGCTGGCCGGACGCGCCTCGCTCATCGACTGCGGGGCACTGCCCGCCCGCGCCGGCGGGCGGGAACCGTTCCGTGAGCTGATCGCCGCGCTGGAAGCGGCCCTCGACCTCCGCTCCCACCGCACCGGCAGTCTGCCCAGGCTCGCCCCCTACCTGCACGAACGGACCGCTGGCCGCATCGGCAGCCTGGCCCGCCTCATCCGCCAGGCGGCCATCGAAGCCATCCTCGACGGCACCGAACGCATCACCAAGGCACTGCTGGACTCCATCGCGCTGGACCACCTCGCCGAGGAGCACTACCGGCCCCGAACCCCGACGAGCCGCCGCACCCGACCCAGCAGCCGGTGACCGCGCACGCCTTCAGCAGCCCGGTGGTGCGGGCACGCACGATGTGTCCGCCGCAGCCCGGCGCCCTGCGGACCAGGCCCCTGCCCCGCGAGTCAGCAGCCTCCTACCTCACCCGCCTTGCAGACACCTACCAGCTGACCGCCGCCCAGCTCCTCGACGGCCTGAACATCGCCACCACCGGGACCTTCGCGTCCCCGCCCGCCACCGACATCCACCTCAGCGCCGAAGCCGCTCACCGGCTGTCCGCCTTCGCCCGCATCCCGCCCGCACACCTCACCCGCGCGCTGGCCCGTCAGCCCCCACCCGCCTCCATCGGCATGGCCCACACCGCCATCGCCCGCTGGCAGCCCGTCCCGCCCGCCGTGCAGCCGCTACCGGCGTGCACCGCCTGCACCATCCGCCGCAGCCCCCACCAAGCCGCCCCCGCGTGGATCCACCCAGCGTCCAACTCGCCCCGGATCATGATCTGCACCCGCCACCAGCAGGCCTCCAGCGACTCCCGGCACCCCGCCCCTCTCGACATCCGCCCCGTCCCCGAGCTCACCCGGCCAGCCCGCCGCGCGACGACGGCTTCCCTGAGCTGGGCATCGACGATCACGACACGCTGGTACGACCACCAACAGCACCTGCACCAGCGGTGGCTCACCCGCCTTGACCGCCTCACCGACGCCAACCCCCACATCCCCCCAGGCCCGGCCTCCCCAGCTCTGACCTGCCGGAACCTTGTCATCTACCCCGAGACCCTCATCCTCGCCGCTGCCCTTGACCGCCTGCCCCCGCACCCCTTGACACGCGCACAGCAGACCGCCTTCCTCCACCACCTGGCCGACCGCCTCCGGCTGCCCCGCCTCGCACCCGCAGACCACGACCTGCTCTGGCAACGCCTGCACGCCCGCTGAACAACCCCGCTTGCACCAGCCGGAAACAGCCGCCAATTCCCCTGCCTATAGGCGCGCCGACCACACTGCACAAAAGCCGGCATGACGCTCAGCTCACTGCGCAGAGCAAAGCGGCCAGCTCAACCCACCCATCGCCCATCGCCAACGCCTCGGCCAGGCGTAAGCCTCCCCTGGAATACAGACGTACCACTCAGTACAGCTGAGCAACAGCACGTCACAACCAAGATCAATTATCCTGCGCGACAGGTACGCCACACCGAAAGTGACCCGTCACCGCCCCCTATCCCGAACAGGCCGTGAGGGCGGTGACCGAGCCGATCTCGTTACGACGGCTGCTCCGGACAAGAGACCGGAGCCGCCCGAACTCCTCCATGCCAGGGCTCACCCGCCTCAAGCCCGACCGGAGAACGCATGCCCACAGCCGGCTCGGCCGCCTCATCAAACACCTGGCTGCTGTCCCCGCCCCGTGGCACTACCCGCCCACGACGACTGGTCGGCTGATCGCCGCGCTCGCCGAACAAACAATCCCGAATCCTGACAAGAACCGGGAAAACCTGTCCGTCCGGGAAAATCACCCGCTCGCCTCCACCAGGCAGCGGCCCAAGTAGACGGCGCACAGCCGGCGCGGGCTTGTTTCCACGGCCCGCCCTCTGGGGTGGAGCCGAACCAGCGCACACGATGACGTCGATCTGCCTCGCCGCCGCGCGGGGCAGGTTCGGTATCCCTCACCTGTGGCAGGGACCTCGGGTGGTGTTGTGGTGATGAATGACGAAAGGTGGCGGGCGTCCATCCGTCGCTGCACTGCTTCGGTACCGCTTCTGTCACTGATCCGCTTCGCCGGTTCGGGGAATGCCGGGACACTGGGCAAGTGGCCCGCGGGAACAGGCGAAGTACAGTCCGGGGGAGCTCACAGCCTCCGGGGGCTGGACCAGGTGCTTACTGGGCTTCTTGGAACTCGTAGCAGGATCTTGTGGCCTCGGAGAGGGAGTGCCGATGCTCACTTCTCGGAGTCGGACCAAGTCGCCACAAGGGCTCTCTGATGTGGAAAGCGAGGACCGGGGACTGTCTCCTGGGTGGGTTCGCCGTTGAGCCAGCACACTTGCTCGGGGGCGCCGTCGCCGGTGTCGAACAGGCAGCACACTCCTCCGCTGTCGGCGGTGAGGCCGGTGAACACCTTCCTGATGTTCGCCGACCGCGCGAACAAGCGGCTCATCCCCGACGTCGCTGCCCAGCACTCCAACGACGTGTAGCCAGGACGCAGAAGGGACTCGAACCGGATCGTCGTGTAGATGTACCCGATCTGGACGCGCCCGTCCGCCTCCGGATCAGCGCCGCTCGTCTGCGCGTACTCACACAGTGCATCATCGACGTCGAACATGAGGGACATGTCGAGTTCGAGCGTGCTGCTCATAGAGGAGTCGACCGGCTCGCTCTCGAAACGGGACGTGAACGGGAGAACGAGCCGGTCACCGCCGGGCAAGGTGATCTCAAGTGGCTTTACGGCACGCACCGGTGGCGCCAGCTCGACCAGACCGGCCAACACCCGGGCGACATTCCGAGGACGCAGATAGATGTCATAGCCATAGACCAGCCCCACACTTCCCCCTGTCCCAGACCGAACCGCACCCTCTCACGAATCACCCCTCGGGAGCCTGTCGGCTTACGAGCTGGTGCAGGTCCGGCCCCGCACGTAGCGGTCCTCGAGAGAGGAGCGTGGGGGTGCGGGGCCGGAGCTTCAGGAACTGCTCACCGGTGGCTCTTGTGTCTCTGGTGGGGGTGCATCGTGTGGTGGAGGTTTGTTAGCTGATGGTCTGGTATCCGGTCCAGTCGCCTGCGACGGGGACCTTTGTCTTGCGGTCGGTTCCGAGGTCGAGGTAGGCGATCAGGCTTGATGCGCCGTCGGTTTTGCGGGTGTACCAGATGTCGAAGGCTCCGCTGTGGTCGGCGTCGCCGGGTGAGGTGATGAGGGGGTTGGCCGCGACGGTAAACTGGCTGCCGGCCTGGATCTTGGTGCTGTGGTCGGCGAGGCCGTCTCCGTCGTCGCCGCTTCCCCGGTAGATGAAGATGTCGCCGGTGGTGCGGTCGCGGGCGCCGAGGTCGACGCGGCCGTTGCCGGTGGTGTCGCCGGGGGCGAAGAGGTCCATGTTCTTCCAGCCGTCCGCGCCGATGAGGACGGGTTCGCGGTCGGTGTCGAGGCGGTTGTCGGGTGCTCCGTAGTAGAGCCACAGGAGGTCGCCGTTGCGGACGAGGAGGTCGGGGTAGCCGGGGATGTCGGGGGTGCCGTCGTTGTCGACGTCGAGGGGGCCGTCGACGTCGCCGATGGCGAGGATGGCGTCGGCGTCGCTCCAGTGGTTGTTCGCGGGGTCGTAGACGGTCAGTTCCTGGCTGTCTGTGGTGTCGCCCTCGCAGTCGGTGCAGGCGAAGCCGAAGCCGTTGTTGGGGTGGATCCACAGGCGGCTGGTGCCGGTGTTGGTGTCCGGGCGCAGGGCGATGAGGTCTTCGTATCCGTCGCCGGTCCAGTCGCCTCGGTGGGTGATCTTCACTCCGGTCCAGTTGAAGTCGGAGGCGGTCTTGGCGTTGTTGGTGAGGGTGCCGTCTCCGGCGCCGTAGTAGCGGTGGAGGGTGCCGTCCTGGTCGACGGCCCACAGGTCGGGGTTGCCGTCGCCGTTGATGTCACCGGGGGTGTCGGCCTGTTTGAGGCCGTTGGCGTAGAAGAGGTAGTCGGCGCTGTCGGACTTGTTGCCGGCCTTGTCCAGGCTGCGTGCGTAGAGGTGGTTGGAGCCGGAGGTGGTGGGGGTGAGTTTGACGCTGACGCTTCCTCCTGTGGCGGAGGGGGTGGCGGTGCGCACGGTGGGGTCGGTGTCGCTCCAGTACTCGTACTTGGCGACGTCCGCGACACCTCCGCTGGAGAGGGTGAAGGTTCCTTCGCTGCGTACGGAGGCGGTGTTGGAGGGCCAGCCGTCGGTGCCGTCGGGGAACTGGCTGGAGGCGATCACGGGCGGGGTGCTGGGCCGGTTGGGGTCGAACACGAACCGGCAGCCTGGTTTGCCCGCGGCGGGGGTCCAGTCCGAGGTGGTCTTGCCGTCGTCCGCCCGGGCTTTCCAGGAGAAGTTGCCGCCGGCTGTGCCGAGGTGCTTGCTGAGGGTGCTTTTGGTGATCTTCAGTTTGGCGACGGTGCCCGAGGTGACGAACACGGTCTGGTTGACGATCAAGACGCCGTTGGGGTCGTCGTTGGGGTGGTGTCCGGTGGCCCAGAGGTTGAACTGGATCTTCACGGTGCCGCCGTCCTTGTCGGTGCCCTTGGCGGTGACAAAGATGTCGGTGTTGCCGATGAGACCGTAGGGGGCGGTGTCTCCGCATCCTTTGGAGTTCTTCGTGCTGGGGATGGTGTCGAGGCCGGTGGGTGCGCTCGGTGGTGTGTTGTACTCGGTGGAGAGCACGGCGGACTTGGCGTCGAACTTCTTCCACCCGTACACGTCGGACTCGTCGTTGGCGGCGAGTTCGAAGATGATGGTGTTCCACTTGCCGGAGGCCGCGTCCTTGGCGCCGGCGGTGACGTCGAAGGCCAGGTTGCCTGCGGGGCAGCCTGATCCCCAGCCCTTGGCGTCGGAAACGCTGTCCAGTTTCTCTCTGCGGGTGGGGCGCTTGTTCCAGGTGGTCGAGGAGTCGATCTCGGTGGTGCGCCAGAGGTCGACCGGCCGGTGGGTGCAGGACCAGGACCAGGTGTTCTTGATCCGGAACGTCGACTTGAGGACCTGCTTGTCGGTGCTCCAGAGGTTCTTGGTGTTCATGCGGAAGTAGGAGCGGGCCAGGCCGTCGGTCTCGTTCTCGTATCCGGCGCGCGCGGTGGAGGTCGAGGAGCCCGAGCCGCCCCAGCCGGCCCCGTTGAAGAAGGCGCTGTTGGGGTACTTCTTGTAGGCGATGGTCCACGAGTAGCGGGAACCCTCGACGTAGGGGTCGATGTAGACCGGGTACCGGGTGTCGGTGCCCGTCATCAGTTCCGTGTCGGGCGTCAGTTCCAGCGTGCCGTCCTTGACCTCGACCGGCATGGCCGCCTGCTGGGCACCGTGACCTGGTTCGAACTCATCGGTGGCCTGAGGGGGGCCGGCCGGCCCGTCCGCAGTACCTGCCGCGCTCCGGACTGCACGTGAGGCAGGACTGTCTGCGGGCGCGGTTGTGGTGCTGTCCCACATGCGGGGCGTGGGGGCGGTGAAGAGTTCCTGGCCACCGGGGTTGACAGCGCTGAGGTTGCCGTGTTCGTCCGCGGTGACGTCCACGCCTTGGCTGGACATGCCGTACGCGATGGTCGTCAAGTCCGGATTGGCCGCGGCCTGGGCAGTCTTGACGACCAGGAGCTGGGCGAAGCCGGAGGCTCCGGCACGCAGCTTCAGGTCCACGTCGGGCAGCACATCCGGGTAGGTGGCGGTGTCGTCCGAGATCAGGGGTTCGGGCAGAGGTGTGGGCCAGGACAGGGAGATGCTGCGTCCGTCGCGGGTGATCGTGGCCAGTGGCCCCCCGCCGCCACTGGAGAACTCAAGTCCCACGCCGGTCGCCACGGGAGCGATCGTTCCGTCCGGGCCGCGCCGCAGGCTGGTGTCGATGTCCACCAGCCGGTTGCCCTGGCGCGCCCACTGGGCGGTGGCGAACCGCTCCTCGGTGAAAGTTCCGGACGGGTTGGCGAAGACCTGGGATGCCTCGGTGCGCTGCGACAGCACCTCCACAGGTTCGCCGGACTCGGCCGCCTGCACCAGCGCCTTGGCTTCGTCGGTGGTTTCTGTTGCTGCCGCCTGGGCCTCAACTGCGTTTGCAGGTAGGGCTGTTACGAGTGGAGCGGCTATTGAAAGGGCAAGCGCCGCGGCAAGGATGGCACTTCCCGCAGCACGTTTCGGTCTCTCCCGGCGGGCTCTCATCACGCTTCCTTTTCGGTTTACGCACATCATTCCGCGCACCCTATAACCCCGATCACCCGCCCCGTAAACGAGCCGCAGAAAGCATCACAGAGACTCGCGTCCACCAGAACGACAAAGAGAATAAATAAGATAAAGCATCCCACAACCTTCGATTACCTTCCGTTTTCTCCGGTACCGGGATGGTGAGGATGGGCAGTTCAGAGGCTTGGCACGGCAGCTCCCGTGAATCTTTCCGACTTCGGGCCTTTCGCGATTACGGACCCGTCTGATAACGGCGCCTACTCTCACCACAGCCTTCCAAGTTCCTCACTGGATGGGCTGTTTGCCGTTTCATTACATGCTGCTAAGGTCCCTCCTTGGTCTTCATCTTTATGAACTTCCCGTGGGGGGAATCGGTGCCAGGTTTGCGGGCGAAGTCGCTTCGCCGTTCCATGCGTGCGGTCAACAGACCTGTACGCACTGTCCGTTGGGTCGCGCTATCACTCGTGGCCTATCTCGTGGTGGGTCTGCTGGGCGCTCCGGTGGCCGCTGCGGCCGAACTGGACCTGCTGAAGCTGAAGAAGCCCGACCCGGTCCCCACCTCCGCGGCCGCGAAGCACAGGCTCACCCGGCCGGACCAGACCTCTCGCCAGGACGTGGAGCATGTGAAGGGGTCCTGGCCGAAACCGGGCACCGCGCGGATATCCGTGCCGCGCAGCGGTGCTGGCAAGGGCCGTGCCGGCTCCTTGCCCGTGCAGTTGGGACCTTCTGCTGCCGAGCAGCGCGCCGGTGTGCGCCCTGAGCAGGCGCGGGTGCAGGTGCTGGACCAGAAGACGTCTCAGATCCTGGGCGTCGACGGAGTCCTCGTGGCGGTCGAGCCCCTGGAGGGCGCTGCGGGGACGGTCGATGTGAAGATCGACTACAGCGGCTTCCGGAACTCCTTCGGCGGTGACTGGGCATCGCGCCTGACATTGCAGCAGCTGCCCGCCTGTGCTTTGACGACGCCTCGGGCCAAGGGGTGCGGTAGGGGCGAGGTGCTGCGGACGGTCAACGACACGGATGAGGCGAGTGTGTCAGCGCCGGTCTCTCTGCCGGCCGCGGCTGACGACAACGAGCAGGAGACGGCACCGGTCGGCAGGGCCGCAGCGTCCGAGCACTCGGCCACGGGCCTGTCGGCCAGCCGTCAGACCGTTCTTCTGGCGGTCACGGCAGCAGCGTCCGGTGCGTCCGGGGACTTCAAGGCCACCTCGCTCGCTCCGTCCGCCTCGTGGGCGGCCGGGGGGAGCAACGGTGGGTTCGTCTGGACCTATGACCTCGATACCCCTGAGGTGCCCGGCGGGCTGGAGCCTGATCTTTCCCTGTCCTACTCCTCCCAGGCAGTGGACGGTCGGACAGCCGCCACCAACAACCAGGCCAACTGGGTCGGTGACGGCTGGTCCATGGAGCCCGGCTACATCGAGCGCAGGTACATCGCCTGCACCGAGGACACCAAGAACAGCAACGCCACCGGCAAGGTCGGTGACCAGTGCTGGAAGAAGGACAACGCCGTCCTCAATCTCGGTGGGAAGACGAGCGTGCTCGTCAAGGACGACTCCGTCAAGGACGATCCCCAGGGCGAGTGGCGGATGGAGAGCGACGACGGCACCAAGGCCGTCAAGCTCACCAGCAGCGGACGTGGCAACGGCGACAACGACGGCGAGTACTGGCGGGTGACGACTCCCGACGGTACCCGCTACTACTTCGGCTACAACCGGCTGCCCGGATGGGTAGAGGGCAAGCCGGAGACCAACTCCACCTGGACCGTGCCGGTCTTCGGCAACCAGAGCGGTGAGCCCTGCCACGCCACCGCGTTCAAGGACTCCTGGTGCCAGCAGGCCTGGCGCTGGAACCTCGACTACGTCGTGGACCCGCACTCCGACGCCATGGCCTACTACTGGGAGAAGGAGACCAACTCCTACGGCCGCAACGTCAACGACACCACCGGCGCCTCCACCGCCACCGAGTACACCCGCGGCGGCTATCTCAAGAGCATCGAGTACGGCCTGCGTTCGAACACCATGTACGGCAAGAAAGCAGCCGGCAAGGTCGACTTCACCGTCGCCGAGCGATGCCTGAGCAACTGCGGCACCTTCGACCAGGCGAACGCGAAGAACTGGCCCGACGTGCCCTTCGACCAGTACTGCGCCTCCGGCACCGAGTGCAAGGACCGATACTCGCCCTCGTACTGGAGCCGCAAACGGCTCACCCAGATCGACACGTCGGTTCTGACCGGTGGCGCCTACCAGGCCGTCGACACCTGGAAGCTGGCCCACGACTTCCCTGCCACCGGCGACGGCACCGACCCCGCACTCTGGCTGAAGTCGATCACCCGCACCGGCCACACCGGAACCGGCGACGTCACCATGCCCGCGGTCACCTTCAAGGGCCAGCAACTGGCCAACCGTGTCGAAGGCGCCACCACCGGCGGCAACGCCGACCCCGTACCTCCCCTGGTGCGCTACCGCGTCTACGGCATCGACACCGAGACCGGCGGCACCATCGGCATCACCTACTCGGCCGCCGACTGCAAGGCCGGTGACGTTCCCTCCCCCGCCTCGAACACCCGCCGCTGCTACCCCGTCATGTGGTCCCCTGCGGACGCGCCGGCCGCAGACTACGAGCCCTACCTGGACTGGTTCCACTCCTACGTGGTCACCCAGGTCCTGGAGTCCGACAACACCGGCGGAGCACCGGTGAAGCAGACCGACTACTCCTACCTCGACGGGCTCGCCTGGGCCAAGTCCAAGGACGACGAGTTCACCAAGGCCAAGCACCTCACCTACGACGACCGCAAAGGCTACGGACGGCTCCAGGTCCGCACCGGCGCCGGCGCCGACAAACGGACGCTGATGGAGTACCGCTACTTCCGCGGCATCGACGGTGCCCAGGTCAAGGACCAGGAAGGCATAGCCGTCACCGACCGTGAGGCCTTCGCCGGCATGACCCGGGAAGAGGCCACGTTCGACGGCGATGGCGGGAAGCTGATCACCGCGACCGGCTACGAGCCGTGGCGCTCCGCCGTGACCGCGTCCGAGTCCCGCCTGGAAGGACTGACGCCTGTCACGGCCTACGCCACCGGCATCAAGTCGGAGAAGACCCGCACCGCCGTGGGTTCCGGCTGGCGTACGACCCGGTCCGACCGGACCTTCGACGCCTACGGCCAGATTCTGACCGAATCCCGGATCGGTGACACAGCCAGGATCGGCGACGAGGAGTGCACCACTACCACCTACAACCCCAACACGGGCACCAATCTCCTGAACCTGGCTTCCGAGATCAAGACGGTCGCCGCCGCCTGCGGCACGACTCCTTCGCTGCCCGACGACCTGGTCTCCGTGGCCCGCTACTACTACGACAGCGCGACCAGTCTCACCACCGCTCCGACCAAGGGCGACGTCACCCGCCTCGATGAACAGGACGCGGCGGGCACCGGCTACCTCACCACCGCCATCACCACCTACGACCAGCACGGACGGGAACTCACCGAAACCGACGCACTCGGCCGGATAGACACCACCGCCTACACCCCCGCCACCGTCGAGCCCCCGACATCAATGACCGGGACCAACGCCCTCGGCCACACCTTCACCGTCGAGTACGCCCCCGCACGCGGCACGGCTACGGCCACCGTCGACGCGAACGGCAAGCGGACCGATGCCGTGCACGACGGACTGGGCCGGGTACTGAAGGTGTGGGACACCGGATGGCCCAAGGCCGATCACGCCGCACAGCCATCCACCGAATTCACCTACACCATCTCGAAGACCGCCGCGAACGCGGTGGCCACCAAGACCCTTCAGCACGACGGTTCCTACGCAACGTCGTTCGCCCTCTACGACGGGCTGCTGCGCGAGCGGGAGACCCAGTCCCCCGCGATCGGCACCATGGACCGCGTCGTCACCGAAACGCACTACGACACCCGCGGCTTCGTCTGGAAGACGTACTCGCCCTACTACGCCACAGGCACCCCGTCGAAGTCGCTGGTGACCGGCGTCGACAACAAGATCCCCGCCGCCACCGAGACCCTCTACGACGGCATGGGACGAGCCACCGCCGCGATCTCCCGCACCTTCGGCGACGAGAAGTGGCGCACCACGACCCTGTACGACGGTGACCGCACCACGGTCATACCGCCCAAGGGCGGAACCGCGACCACCGTCATCACCGATGCCCGCGGCCGGGCCACCGAACGTCTCGAGTACACCAACACGGCCCGCACCACGTCGCAGAAGACGACCTACGGCTACGGCAAGTACGACGAGCCGTCCGCTGTCACCGACCCCGCGGGCAACACCTGGACGTACACCTTCGACAGCCGCGGCCAGCAGGTCACAGCTGATGACCCGGACAAGGGCGTCTCGACCACGGCCTACGACAAGCTCGGACAGCCCCTGTCCACCACCGACGCCCGGGGCATCACTCTCACCCGTTCCTACGACGCACTCGGCCGCAGCACCGACCTGAAGCAGGGCAGCATCCTTCTGGCCAAGTGGACCTACGACACCGTCGCCAAGGGACAGCCCGCCAGCAGCAGCCGGTACCTCGACGGCAAGGAATACCGCACCGCCACGGACACCTACAACGACAGGTACCAGCCCACCTCCAGCACCGTTACCGTGCCCTCCCAGGCGGGACCGCTCGCGGGCACCTACACCTGGACCTTCGGCTACAACTCCTACACCGGGCTCCAGGAATGGATCAGGCACCCGGCGGTCGGGAACCTGCCGAGCGAACGCCAGACCACCGTCTACGGTGAGGGCAACCTCCCGCAGAAGACCACCGCTGGCTCCATCACCCTGGTCAACTCCACCGCCCACGACGTCTTCTCACGTCCGGTGCGCACCGAGTACGGCACGCTCGGCAAGAAGGTCTACACGTCCCGGGTCTACGACGAGCACACCGGCCGGATGACCCGGCAGACCACCGACCGTGACCTCGCCCCCCAGCGGATCGACGACACCTCCTACGCCTACGACCCCGCAGGCAACATCACCGGTATCACCACCACAAGCGGCCAGGACGCGGCCAAGTCCGTCGACACCCAGTGCTTCACCACCGACCTCCTGGGCCGGCTCAGCGAGGCATGGACCGCGAAGTCCGCCTGCGCGACATCCCCGTCGCCGACCACGGTCGGCGGTCCGGACGCCTACTGGCAGACCTACAGCTACGACACCCTCGGCAACCGCACCCAGTTCGTCGACCACGTCACGGGAACCCAGGCCGGCTCCGACGCCACGACCACCTACACCCATCCCGCCGCCAAGACGGGCCTGCCCCACGCCGTCCAGCAGGCGAAGACCACCGGTGGACCCGACAACGGCCGCACCAGCACCTTCGCCTACGACAAGGCCGGCAACACGACCCAGCGCACCCTGGGAAACCAGAAGCAGACCCTGACCTGGGACGCAGAAGGCCACCTCGCCACCCTCACCGAAGCAGGCAGGACCACCAGCTACGCCTACGACGCCGACGGCAACCGCATGATCACCAATGATGCGGACGGCAGCCAGACCCTCACGCTCCCCGGCAGCAACGAACTCAAGGTCAGCGCAACCGGAAGCAAGGAAGCCGTCCGCTACTACACCCACGAAGGCGAAACCGTCGCCGTCCGCACCGGCAGCGGCTTCTCCTTCCTCCTCTCCGACCACCAGGGCACCGCAATGGCAGCGGTCGGCATGACCACCCTCGCCCTCACCCGCCGCAAGCAACTCCCCTTCGGCCAGCCCCGCACCGGACAGACCGAACAGATCCCCGGCACCCGCGGCTTCGTCCAAGGCACCAACGACCCCACCGGCCTCATCCACCTCGGCGCCCGCGAATACGACCCCGCCCTGGGCCGCTTCCTCTCCGTCGACCCCGTCATCGACTTCGACGACCCCGCCCAGATGAACGCCTACAGTTACGCCCACAACAACCCCGTCACCCAGTCCGACCCCACCGGCCTGCGCCCCGACGGTCCCGCCGGCGGAGCCTCCTACAACGACGAATACTGGGCCGACCAACGCGGCATGACCGCCGGATACACACTCGGCAAAAACGGAAAATGGACCTGGAAGCAAACCCCCAAAAAAGACAAGGCATCCAAAAAGAAATACGCCGCATACAAAGCCAACCCCTCCACCTACAAAGTCCCCTACTACAACCCCAACACCACAAAGACCAAAGCAAAAAGCAACACAAAAACAAACGCCGCCGCACAGGCCCAAGCCAAGAAGCGCGCAGACGAGCTCAACAAGAAACGCGAAGCGGAACGGCGTCAAAAAAATAGCATCCTGGGGAACATCAAGAAGGGAAACCTGAAGGCCGCCTGGGGCCAGATAAAAGAATACGTTCCCACATACACGAACACTGCGGGAATCTGCCTGAGCGGTGGCGCAACCGTTGCAGTCGGCATCCAAGTGAGCGGCTGCCTCATCCGGACCAACAGACCCGACGGCAAAACCGACTACAGCATATCCGGCACCCTTGAAGGGCAGGTCGGCCCCGAAGTATCGGCAGGTGGAGACGTCGGGATGATGTTCAGCAACGCTGACGATATAGACCAAATACGGGGAGAATCCGCAGGTTTTGGCGGATCAGTCGGCTACGGGCTCGGAGTAACCGCCAGCCACAGAGGAACTTTTAACACCAGGAACTCCAGAGGTGATATCGTCCATAGTTTCACAACGGGATTCGGCCCAACAGCAGGTATAGGCGGAAACGCAGGATCCGGAGTTACAGGCGTAACGAAGCTATTCACCTGGTAGCCCACTCGGGGCACCATCTGCACAAGATTTCAGCGGTCGGCCCGGGATCCCTGGCCGACCGCGCAGCAAAAACAGGAGAATCAACATGCTCTACATTGGCTGGGGAATTACGATTGGAACGATCGGAGCAATCATAGCTTTCGACTACCGGAACTTCGGACTCCGCGTTTACGATTTCATGTCCGCCCACTCCCCCGGAGGGTCTCTTGACCCAAGATTCTCTCCAGATATTTTTCGAATCATTTGGGGAATCATGGGGACAATCGGATTGTGCGTCGCCGCCTTCAATATTTTTCAGAATTTTATCCGCTGAGAGACCCATCAAGGGCTTGCCGGGAAACAAGTCGTGGCTTCCTGCTGCGGGGGCTCGTTGTTCTGGTACGGGGAGACCGGAGGGGATCGAGGCCGTCCTGGCTGCGAAGTTCGAGGTGTTGTTGCCGCATCTGGATGAGCGTCAGCGTCGGCCGGCCATAGGGGCGGAAGCGCTGTCGCTCGGGCATGGTGGGATCAGGCTCGTCGCTGCCGCTGCCGCGGCCGGGATGCGGGAGGGAACAGTCTCTCGCGAAGCAGCTGAACTCCGTTCTGTTCAGGCTCTGTTGGGACAGGGTCATCGCCCTGTTGGAGGCCGGAAGAGGGCTGTGGTCCTTGATCCAGGACTGCTACCGGCGCTACTTGCGCTGGTCGAGCCCGACGAGCGTGGTGACCCGATGTCGCCGCTGCGGTGGACGAGGAGGTCGACGCGAAGGCCGGCAGCGGAGCTGACCCGGCAGAGCCACCGGGTCTCCGCCGACACGGTCGCCGGCCTGCTGCGGGAGGAAGGCTTCAGTCTGCAGGCCAACGCCAAGACCATCAAGGGCGCTCAGCACCCCGACAGGGATGCCCAGTTCCGTTACCTCAATGGGCAGGCACGAGAGCACCGGGACGCCGGTCACCCGGTGATCAGCGTGGACAGCAAGAAGAAGGAACTGATCGGTGATTACAAAACGCCGGGCAGGAATGGCGGCCCGCAGGACAGCCCGTGAAGGTCAAGACGCACGACTTTCCCGGCCAGGCCGGGAAAGCGATTCCGTACGGAATCTACGACATGGCCGCGAACGCCCATGCGTGCTCGAAGCAGCTGAACGGCGCGGCCGAAGGAATGAGGACGAAGCCCTCCACGTAGGTCCACCCAGCTGTTCGGCCCATTCGCTGGCAGTCTTGAAGCACTGGCAGGGCTGCTGCCGGTCACTGTGCGGGAAAGGTGCGGGCTCGTCGAACACTCCGTGGGCAGCGACCAGGTCGGCGAAGCTCCGGTACGTCCAGGGACCGTCCCCTGTCCTCAGCTGCTGGTACAGCCCGAGCCAGCGGCACAGCTCCCGTTCCGTCTCGGCCGGGTCCGGCGTCACGGTGGTCGACAAGGTCGTCACATCTCTTCCTTGCATTCGGCACGGGACCTTGCGGGTGCAGGTTATGTACGCAGGTCCCTGCGGGTCCGAGTGACTTTCCCGATGATGCGGACGGCATCGGCGTCGGGCTGGTCGATGCCGGCCCGGCCGTGGTCGGCGGCTTCGCCGCCCGAGTCGAACAGCGGAACGGGTGACTGGTACTCGGCTGCCGCGGCAAAGGTCGCCTCGTCGATAGGGCCTTCAAGCACCGCAATCCGCAGCCCAAGGAGGTTCCCGCCGTGGCAGCCTGCCCACCCCGCACAGATCCGGCCCCCGGTACTGTCCGCATCGGCCTGATGGCACTGGAACAGCCGCGGCGGCTGATCAGGCGTGGCGGCATCGTAACGGCGCAGCTTCTCGTACTCCTCCCGCGCCCACACCCCCGAGGCCACGTCACGGCGGTAGGGGCAGCTCTCACACGGGCGCGGCGCGGGCGGACGCATCTGCGAAGTCACCGATCGAGTATCCCGGACGACGAAACCCGCCGCTGCCCGTCTCTCCCTTGGGCCCGTGTCGCCTCCCAGGCACCGCAGCACACCGCGGACAACGAGGCCGCGTTGAAGGTCGGTGAGCCGTTCACGTCGACCGACTGCGGAACGCTCCCGGGACCCGGAAGAACTTGCCGGCTTGGTCCGCGAAGGTATCTGTCAACACATTCGGTGCGCTCTGGTGCGGGCGCAGCGGCTGAGGATGTGCAGCGCTGTTGACGCACATCGGGTTCGTACGGAACCAACGTGGCTGGCTCTGCGCGTGATGGATGTTGCCCGGCTGGAGCCTCATGGTGGGCAGCGGTTCCGCAGCCTTCAGACATCCCGCATCTCGGGGCCCTCAAGGGGCCCTGGGGCCTTCTGAAGGCGCTGGTACCGCGACTGTCCGGATCACATTGCCTGCCGCTCCGAGGCGGTGGTCATTGTGCTATTCGTCTGGCTGTCCGTTGTCTGTGGCGCGCCGCAGGGAGTACTACTTGATACCAGGGAGGCGTCATGGCCAAGGAGTTGCGGGTCCTTCACTTTGACACCAACGGGGTCCGCCGAACCCTGCCAGCGGACCGGCTGGCAGGGGTGGCGCTGGCGGAGCGGGGCGAGGTGTGGAAGCCGACACGGCATCCCTCGCAGCGCAGCATCGTCACCTGGTGGTGGGCGGCGACCAACCGACGCCACGTGGGGTGCCGTTCGCTGGATCGGCTGTCGACTGCGATGCTGCTGGACTTCCACCCCGGTGTGGTCGACTTCGGCGCCTGGTCGGCGCAGCTGGTCTGGCGGGAGCGGGGGCGTGAGCGGCGTCTGGTGCCGGACTTCTTCGTGCAGACCGTCTCGGGGTCGACGGTGATGGTGGTCGCCCGGCCGGCGAACGAGCCGGGCGAGCGGTTCGACCGGCAGATGGCGGTGTGTCGCGAGGCGTGCGGGCAGGCGGGCTGGGAGCTGGCGACGCCTCGGCTGCCGAACAGGACGGCGCTGGCGAACCTGCGGTGGGTGTCGCGGCGGCGTCATCCGCGTTTCGGTAACGCGGACGTGGAGTCGGCGTTGGCCGGCGCGTTCGCGCAGTCGCAGCCGCTCGCGGAGGGGGTCAAGGGGTGCGGGGTGCGGGGTGCGGCGCACGCTGGCCCTGCCCCGCCTCTACCACATGCTGTGGAAGAGGCGTTTGGGCGTGGACTGGTCCGTGCCCCTGGGGCCCGGTTCGCTGGGTCCCGGCGGCTTGCCCAGGGTCCCCTTGGGCTTGCCTGCGGCTACCGGCGGCGGAACAGGCCGAGGTTCTTCTTCGCCTCCGCTTCGGCCGCCTCCCGCGCCGCGGCTTCCCTCGCCTCGCGCTGCACAATGCGTTCGGCTTTGATCCGGGCAAAGCACTCCGTCTGGCACGGCCCGCACAGGCCGTCCGTCACCGTAAAGATCTCTGGAGGCTGCCAACGCGCTGCCCGGTGGTTACTTTTAGTTGACGATCGTGCCCGCTCCGCTCGCCGAGCGGGTCATCCGTCAGTGGGGCGTGAGAGCGTGAAACCGTTCAGGGGGTGACCGCGAATACGACGAAGCCGGTACTCACCCGGGTGCACCGCGTCCTGATCTCCGTGGTGGTCGCCGGCGCGGTCGTCATCGCCGCGATCGGGTTTGTCGGTTCGTACGCGGCGGTGCGCGAGCTGGCCGTGCAGTAGGGGTTCGGTGACTTCTCGCTGGTCTTCCCTATTGGTATTGACGCCGGTATCTGTGTCCTGCTCGCCCTGGACTTGCTGCTGACGTGGTTGCGGATCCCGTTCCCCTTGCTTCGGCAGGCCGCCTGGTTGCTGACTGCGGCCACGATCGCGTTCAACGGCGCTGCGTCGTGGCCCGATCCGCTCGGCGTCGGCATGCACGCCGTCATTCCGCTCTTGTTCGTGGTGTCCGTGGAGGCCGCGCGCCACGCGGTGGGCCGGATCGCCGACATCACTGCCGACAAGCACATGGAGGGTGTACGGCTCACCCGGTGGCTGCTCTCCCCGTTGCCCACTTTCCTGCTGTGGCGCCGCAAGGCGCCGGTGGAGGCGCTGATGCCTCTGCGGCTTGCCCGGTACGGTGTGCCGCTCACGGAGACCGCTCCGAGCGTTCTGGAAGAGGCAGGCCTGGACCTGGGCGCCGTGGTGACGGTGCGGCGCGCCGATGACGAGGCACCGGCCGGGCCTGCGGTCAGCGAGCGCCAGCGGGCGCCGGAGGCCGCCCAGGGTGAAGCGGCCAGGCGCGAGGACGGCCAGGCCGGAATCGAACTGCCGGAGACCAAGCTGATAGCCGCGGCGCCGGGCGTCGAGGAGGTCGGCCAGGCAGCAGACGAGCCCGTGACCGATCGTCGGCCGGTCACGTCTGTCGATGCCGTCGCTCCCAGCGCCCGCATCGCCCCGGACAAGTTGGTCGAGCACGACTGGTTTTCCGGACTGTCCGCTCCTCAGCCCATCACCGCACCTGTGGCTCCCGTGGCCGACGAGCCGTACGTACGGCGTGAGCCGGTGGCGGCGCCGAGCGCGGCGGAGGTCGGCGAGCGCCGGCCCGGCGGGGAAGCGCCGGAGCAGACGTCTCTCGATGTTCCCTCCGCCCGGGCGGAAGAGCCTGCTTCCGGTGAGCCGACGGTCTGGGAGTCGGCCGCGACCGACGCTGGAGCCGCGACTGCCCTGCTGCCCGAGCAGCAGCACCAGGAGCCGGAACTGAGCCCGGTAGAGCAACAGATTGTGACGGTCGCTGATTGGCTCGTCGCAGCCGAGGAGTCCGACGAGAAGCTCTCCGGCGCCGAGGTCGCCCGGCGTCTCGGCCTGTCCCCGCGAACCGGCCAGCGCCGACTCGACAAGGCGGCGGAGTATCTGGCCGAGCAACGCCGGAAGCAGGGCCGCACACACCTGCGTTCCGTCCGGAGCTGACCGCACAGGTGCGGCCCTGTTCGATCTCGATGAGGGTGCGGCGGGACAGGCCGGTTCGGCGGGCGAGTTCGTCGTAGGTCCATCCGCGCTCGCCCCGCGGGCGCGCGAGTTCCTGGCGTAGCGCGTCGAGGTTGGGGTCGGGCGGGAAGATCGTCACCTGACCATCCGACGGTGCAGGACCCTACCCTGTCAGTGCAGACCTCTGCCCTATTTGCGCGGGCGTCGCGCCGAACGGGAGGGCAGACATCTGCACTACGGTGTGCCGCCGTCGCCCCCACTCCCCCACCTCCGTCCAGTACAGGGCCGAGGGTCCCTACCGGCGCGGCTCAGGCAGGAGGAACACGCGCCCCATGAGGCTGCGCATCACACCCACGATCACCGTGCGGCGCGTCTGGACCGTCGAACTGCGGCCCCAGCACGGCAGACCGCTGCTCGTCTGCGCCCAGTGCGAGGTGAACGGCGCTCTCCCGCCGTCCACCTGTGCCAGATCCGCGGCGCTCGCCCACCTCGCGCTCCACGCCAGCAGAGATGCCCTCCCGGCGCACCTGCGGACCTGCCAGTGCCGGCAGCGGAGCTGTCGCTGGCACCCCCGCCACCGCGGCTGCGCCGGCACCATCCGGCTGGTCCTGGCACGCGAACACGGCGGACGCGTATGGCGGCTGGCCGACACCTGCGCCGCGTGCGCGGGAGCGACCCACGACGCGGCGACGGTGCCCGAGACCGCCGGCGCGGCCCTGCCCTCCAGTGCTGCTGCCGACCGGAGCGGGGCGAAGCGCAGAAGACTGCCGGGACGGTCCTGCGAGCAGCTCCGCGTAAGGGAGATGCTCAACTACCTGGCCACCTCACTACCGACGGGCACCAGCGCGAGGGGGCGCCTCCTCGCACTGCAGTGCGCCCTACGCGCCGACAAGTCGGGCCGCGTCCGGCTCCCCGCCGGCCTGCAGCGCGGCATGCGGGTCGACAGGGATTTCGCCCTGTGGCGGGAGCTGGAGAGCGCCGGATGGATCCGCCCGCAGCCCACGGACGCATCCGGGCGCCACAGCGTCACGGTGCAGATCCTGGACGACTTCAGCCACACACCCGCACGGGGCGAACGGGTACGGGCCGCCGACTGGGCCCTGCGAACGGTCCCCCGAACCGGCTGCGTCACCTCAGCGCGACCGGGCGCCTGGCCGTACTCGTTCTCACCGCGCACACAACCACCGCCACGGAGGGCAGATGGGATGCCGAACAACTCGTCCGACTCGCAGGCCTGCGCGGTCTTCCGCACCTGCAACAGGTCCTCGGCGAGCTCGAGGACACCGGATTCCTCACCTTCTGGGAACCGAACAGCCTCGGCGACATCCGCTGGCGCTTACCGACCCGCCTCACGACCATGCGCAACGCCACCGATCCAGCCGCTGACCGTGCAGTCGGCAGGCCCAGCGCACCTGGCATCGAGGAACTCGCTCGTTGATCGGCGGGCCGCCTTCGCATCGTGCCGCCGCGCGTGACCCCTTCTACTTCCGGGCGGCCGGACGGACTTCACCACGGGTTCCGCCGAGCGGGCCGGACCGAAACGGGGACGTGCCGGCTCGTGGCCGGAGCAACCTAAGACCGTGTCGGGGTTGCCCGCAATCACGCACAGGTCGCGCTCTCTCGGACAACCCCGGGAAGTCTCGGCGTATCAGATCACTCGTACATCCTGGCCGCCATGATCATGCGTGCTACCAAGTTCCAGTCAGGCTGGTTCGGTACTGGCTGACCTCTATTAGCGAACACTCCTGGCATATCTTGCAGCCAGGCAGCCAGGGCCTCCAGGAAATCTTCGAGCGACGTATTTTCCCAGCCTGCCCCTCCTCGCGAGAGATCTGCAACAGCCTCCCCCAGGAACCCGATCAGATCATCACGAGTCCTGACATCATCAAGCCCATCTACGAGGTCCATTACTAATTCCCTCTCACCCTGATCGAAACGCCATCATTCCTCGTCGAAAACTTATCCCCCTTCACGGTCTCCCTATAAACCTCCTCAGACGTCGCCCTTCTGAATCGAATATCCTTACCCGCTTCCCGGAAAGCATACAGCCTACGATTATCAAGGGAGTATATCTTTCCATCTCGCTCGAATACCCGAATCGGCGGCACGTCCCCAGCCTTCACCTTCCCCGACTTCAGATCGTCAATTGTATTCTGAACGGTCCTCCCGTCACTGTATTTACCTTTTATACTATCCTGCGTAAATCGCACAGCCTTAGGGGAGATTGTCCCTTGTGCAGGCAGCTTCATCCCCGGACCAGGCCTAGGACCAGGCCTAGGACCAGGCCCCCCCATTAGCGGGCCGGGAACGATGGGGACTACACCGATCCTCGGGAGGTTGTCGGGGTCCTCGCAGGGGTACCCAGGATTACACAGCGGACCCTCCAGGGCCCGGCGTATGAACTCCCGCCAGCCCATCTTTGGCTGCGGACCGTAAAGCGCCTCCCCTAGGTATACAGGAAGCCGCTCAGGCGGAGGAGCCGACTTCTTGGGCTCCGACTTCACACTGTCACTTATGTATTTTTTGTTTCCACAGTAATTATTCACACACTGGCCGTAAGTGGAGCTCCAGGTCTGCCCTCCGACGAAGTCGGGGGTAACCTGCTGCTCCTTGAAGAGCCAGTCCGAATCACAGTTGGTCTCACACGAAATACTGCTGGCCAGTCCGGTCGGGTCAGACTGAGTCACCGGATTGCTTTCGGAATATCCGTAGCCGTTAAGCGACTGCGGCTTATCCATTTCAATTAGCGAGTCAATTGAAATGAATCTTCCGATGGCGGGGTCGTATTCGCGGGCACCGAGGTGGGTGAGGCCAGTGGTTTTGTCGTCGGTACCGCCGACGAAACCCTTGGTGCCGGGCCAGGTGGTGGGGGCGCTTCCGCGGAGTGCCCCGAAGGGCTGGGTGCGGCGTTGGGTGAGGGTGAGGTCGGTGGCACTGATGGCGAGTTGGCTGGTGCCGTGGTGGTCGGCGATGGTGTAGACGGCGGTGTTGTCGTCCTTGCGGATACCGGTGTATCCGCCGCCGAGGTCGGTGTATCGGGTGGCCTTGGTGGTGTTGGCACCGGCGGCAAGGGTGACTTCGGTGTGTCCGAGGTAGAGGGTTGTTTCGGTGGGTGTGCGGCTGATGAGGCGGTTGCCGTCGGGGTCGTAGAGGTACTCGGTGGTTTTGGTGCCTTCGGTGACCTTGGCGAGGTGTCCTTCCGCGTCCCAGGTGAGTTTCTGGCCCGGTCGGGTGGTGGTGTTGCCGGTCGGGTCGTAGCCGTAGGTGTCCGTGGCCGTGCCGGTCGGGCCGGTGGTGGTGACGGCGGACAGACTGTGGGCCAGAGGCTTGCCCGGTCCGGCGTAGGTGTAGGTGCGCTTGATGTCCTTGCTGGTATCGCCAGCCGGGTTGTGCTGAGTTTCGGTGGCGCGGTTACTGGCCTTGTCGTAGGTGTAGCTCTGCCAGTAGGGGGCGGGGCCGGTGATCTTGTCTGCTGGTGGGGTGCTGGCGCAGGTGGTGGTGTTCTGTGTCCAGGCTTCGCTCAGTCGGGCGAGATGGTCGTAGGTGAAGCACTGGTTGTCGGTTCCGGTGCGGGAGACATCCGCCATGGATCGGACGTTGCCGGCTTCGTCGTAGCGGTAGGTGACGTTGCGGTCGACGCCATTCTGTTCCTCGCGGTCCACGCGGGATGTGGCGAGCCGCTGGGTGCCCCACTCGTAGGTGTTGGTGACCTGTGTCTTCTTACCGCCGCCTGCTGGAGTCAGGTTGTACTGAAGGGGCTTGCCGGTCAGGCTGTAGGTGACGCTGCTGGATATGCCGTCGCCGTGTACGGCTACGGGCCGTAGTGTCTCGTCCTCGTAGGTGTAGGTGACCACGCCGCCTGGCAGGGAGCCCGCCGCCGAGTAGCTGACCGCCGCGGTGAGCCCGGAGGGCTTGTAGGAGGTGCCCGTCTCGTAGGTGCCTGCCAGTTTGCCCTCGGCTTCGGGAACGAGGACTGCGGTTTTGGAGGGGCGGTAGAGCCGGTCGTAGGTGGTGACCTTGGATGTGTACGCCTGGCCGTTGACGTAGCGGGTGGCTTCTGCGAGTTGTCCCTTGGCACCGCTGACGGTGTCGTAGGTCCACTTGGCGCGGAGAGTGCCGGTGGCCGAGCCTTCGCGTAGTTCGGTCTTGCGGCCGAGGCTGTCGTAGAGGTTGACGAGGGTGCTGTTGTTGGCGTCCTTGGTGGACGTCAGCTGGCCTCGGTCGTCGTAGACGCTGGTGGTGGTGCCTCGGTCGGGGTCGACGTCCTTGATCTTGCGGCCGAGTTGGTCGTAGCTGTAAGTCCAGGTGCTGCCGGACGGGTCCGTGATCTTCGCCAGCTCGCCGCGCGGGGTGTAGTCGTAGGCGGTGGAGTCGAATGGCGCGGTTGCGCTCCGGGTGTGGTGCTGGCGCAGTTCGGTGGTCAGACCGCGGGCGTCGGTGAGCGTGGTGGTGGCGGTACCGCCGACAGGGGGGATGACGGTGGTGCGGTCGCCGCCGTAGCTGGTCGTGGTCGTGTTGAGTACGGCGCCGCCGTCGCCGTTTCCTGCTATCTGCTGGATCTGGGTCGCCCGGCCCAGGCCGTCGTAAGTGGTGCGGGTCTGCGTCTCGACCGACAGCGCGTCTGCGGGTTTGAACAGAGCGGCGGAGGGTGCGCCGGTCGTGTAGTACGGGGCGAAGGTCTTGGCTGCCTGGCCGCGTTCGTCGTAGAAGATGTCGGTCAGGAGGGTGCCGCCGTCCGGGCCGGGGGCCTGGGTCTGACGTTCGCGCAGGAAGCCGTCGTAGAGGGTGTAGGAGGTGATCTGCCCGCCGTTGTTGTTCAAGGTCTTGGTCGCGACGGCAGCGGGCTTGCCGTCTTCGATGAGGTAGCTGAACTGGTAGCTGGGGGTCGAGGTGTTGCGCCGGTCGGCCAGCCAGACCTTTGCGGAACGGCCGAGCGCGTCGTAGGTGGATTCGGTGACGTTGCCGTTGGTGTCGGTCTCCTTCAACGGCAGACCACGAGCATCGAGATCCTGGGTGACCGTCTGTGCGGTCGTCGTGTCTCCTGCCTTCGCAGGGGGCGTGGTGGTGGTGACCTGGGTGGGCAGACCACTGGCCGGTGTGTAGGCCGTGGTGGTGGTCCGGCCGTCATCACGCGTGGTGCTTGTCGGTGCGCCGTCGCCGCTGACGGTGACGTTGGCGGTCAGGTCCGTGCTCGTCAGGACACGGCCGTAGCCGTCATGGGTGGCCCCGGACTCCAGGTAGGTGGCCTTCGTCCCGTCATGACTTTTCAGATTTGCGGTTGCGGTCACGTCGCCCTTGGTGGGGACGGTCTCGTAAGCAGTGCCGTCGTAGGCCGTGCGGACGTCGGAGATGACGTCCTTCGATCGGTCGACGGTTGCGTCGCATGCCTTGGCCACGGTCTCGACGCGGGAGGGCAGGGTGAGGATGGTGTCGTCGGCCTTCGTGGCATAGGTGGTGCGTGTGCACTGGTTGTCGTCCGCAGTGGCGTCGTCACCGAAATTGTCGACCTGGATCACCCGTCCGGCGACCGTGTCCTGCTTGATCGCGGTCGAGGTGGTGCGCCATCTGGTGCCGGCGCCGTCGTCCAGGGAGGTCCAGTTCTTGGTGTTGGAGGTGCCGGTGAAGTTGGCGGTTACCGTGCCCCAGTCACGTACCTTCTTCGCTGTCTCGTGGTGCCACGGGCGGCTGACCGACTTGGCGAGGATCTTGCCGCCTGGTTTGTCGAAGGTGACGGTTTTGTATCCGAAGCCGGCCAGGGAGGAGTGATCGATGATGGGATCGCCCTCCCCCGTCCCGAGGGTGACGGAGACTGACTTGGTGCCGCCGTTTGTGTCCTTGCGGTCGCCGTCCATGCCTCGCAGGTAGTAGGAGTCCTGCTGGGACTTCATCGCCGACGCGCCGCCCTGGCCCCCTGTCTGGACGCGGACCTGGCCATAGCCTCGCCATTGGGACCAGGTCCGGTGTTACTCCTTCGTGAGACCGTCGGTGTCATCGAAGTGCCAGGCCGGGTCGCCTAGATACTGGTAGCTGGTCACCGCGTCCGGAGCGCCGCCGGTCCGGTCGGTCGTGGTGGTGGAGGTGACTACGTACTTGTTGAACCACTGCCGTTCGGGATCGTCCGTACTGCTGCCGCCGATGTACTGCGGGAAGCAGCGGGTGGTGTTCGACTGGGGTGCCGGAAGGTTGTTCCAGTCACACGTGGGCGCCGAGTAGTTGACGTCTATCTGGCCGCCGGCGTCGTCTACCACCGTGGACAGGCGGGACTTGATGAACGGTGCGTAGCCGTCGCCGGTCTTGTCGAGCCGGTTCTCGAGCTGGGTGTACGCGAAGGTGGTCTTCGGCAGAGTGACGGTGGGGGTTGCCGAGTGGCCTGTGCGCTGGACGGAGTCGAGGAGCAGCTGGTAGTCGGTGTCGGCCTTGCCCCAACTGTGGTTGAGTTTCCAGGAGTCGGCCTTGGTGTAGGTGCCGTCCGCGTTGAGGGTCTGCGTCGTCACATCCGTCAGACGCTTACGCGTCCAGAACGAGGGGGACAGCCGCCCGTTGTCGCACTTGGTGCCGGTCTTGCAGTTCAGGTCCCAGGGTGTGTCGTACCAGTAGAACGCTTTGTCGTCGATCGTGGAGGCGTCACAGGTGGTACTGGATTCCAGGCACCGTTCGGTGTTCCCGAAGACCACCTGCGCGAGTGGCTTGTCCGCGAACATGCGGTTGGACTTCAGGCCGTAGTCGATGCGCTTCAGATAGCCGCCGCGCACGTAGGGGGTGTCGTCCTCCGCCTTGAGGTTACGGCCGTAGGAGTTGGTCTCCTTGGTGTAGTGGTAGGCGATCGCGTTGCCGTGCGGGTCGACGACGTAGTCGAGGTTCCAGCGCCATGCCTGCTGGCACCATGACGAGGCGAAGTTGGTTGCATTGCACGGCTCGCCGCTGTTGTTCCCGTATACAGGGGTGGTCCAGGTCGAGTCCGTGGTCTCTTTGCCGTCGGTCCAGCCCGGCATGCGGTTGTAGCCGAAGTAGTAGCGGGTGCCGTCCGGGGTGGTCAGTCGCCAGTACTCACCGTCGTTGTCACCGTTGTCGCGGTTCGTGGACTTCAGGCGGCTGATCTTGGTGCCGTCGTCCTGTTTCAGCTTGAACTCGTCACCTCCGAGGGGAACGAGTTCGCCGCCCTTGCCGTTGAAGGTGAGGAATGCGTTGTCGTAGGCCCAGCACAGATCGCCGGGTTTGTTGCCGTCCGCGTTCTTCTCGCCGTCGTCGGCACAGGGTTTGTACCGACGCTCAATAGAGCCGGGCCACAGGTCAAAACCGTCACCGGCCCAGGAGGACTGGTTGTTGGTCCCGCCGGCGCGTCCGTCGATGGCGCCGGACGAGTAGAACAGCCCGACCTTCGGCGCCAGGGCACCGGGAACGTCGGGCACCGGCATGTCGTACGACCAGCTGAAGTCCCCGGTGTTGAGATTGGTGCTCCAGGAGGCCGAGGGGGACAGCGGGGTGGCTTTGTAGTCGCCCTTGTCGCTCTCTGTGGCTGCTGCGGCAGCCAGGACCGTGGCCTCGCCGGAGCGCAGGCTGACCGAGTTCGCGGTAAGCGTCCGCTTGCTCGGGTCGTTGACTGCGGCGACAGGTGTCGCGGTACGGCAGGCTTCGGTGGACGGTGTCGTCAGTGCGCACGCGGGCAGTTCCACCAGCCGCATCCGGGAGGCATACGAGCCGCCGAAAGCCTCGGCGTAGTCCGCATAGTTCACACTGACCGCTACCGAGGTCTTGGCCGACAGCTTTGAAGGCTCCGCTCCTGGATTAGTGGCGGACCTTTTCGGCTGGAGGGTGAACAGGAGTCCCTTCACACCCGCGCGCTCGGCCTGCTTGCGGTCGAGAACACGCGTTTCGACAACGGAACCGCCCTGAGCGGCGCTCGCCTTGGCTGACCGTCCCACAGTCTCCGCGATGCCGATGGGCATGCCCTTGGCGACGGCGAAGCGTCTGGGCTCCGCAGCCTCGGCCTGCGGAACGGTGAGCGTGTCGCTGCCCGCTCCGGGCCACGACGCCAGAGGCTCCCGCTTCGGTCCATCGGGATCCTGCCCACGCGTGCGCGGGACCGCCTTGCTGTCGTACGTGCCGGTCACGGGCTTCTCTGATGCGGGCAGACCAGGCAGGTTACTGCTTGCCGCCTGAGCGGGCAGTGCGGTGCTCTGCAGGATGGTGCCGACCATCACCGCCGACAAAGCCAAAGAAGTCCGCCGGAACAACGCTCTGGGAAGATGTGCGGAGCGAGGTCTCATGTCATGTTTCCATCACTGCCGGGCGCCGTGTGCCTCGCAGGCAGCCACGGCGCGGAATGAATGAGAAATCAGGGAGGGCGAGGGCTACGCCCCGGCGCGGATGTCAGCCGGGCGCAGCCCTCGGTTCCGTTCAGCTGCTCGGTGGAACTTCCGTCGGAAGTTCGAACCATGAGCCGGCAAGCTTTTCGACCTGAACGTCGTTCAAGGCGCCTTGGAAGGCCCATACGTCGTCGACTGCCCCGGGGAAGTACTCACCCCAACTGCCCGCTGTCTTCGCCCGCCCGACCTGGAGAGACTTGGTGGCCTTGAAAGTCAGTACGTTGTCGGCCCAGGCAATGAGGTCCTCGCAGGCGCCATCGTCCGCTTCGCCGTTGCCATCGCCGTCAGCACACGCCACCTCTTGGAGCAGGCCGTTGACGTACAGGCGGGCTTCCTTGGCGAAGCCGTCGTACACCACCGCCAGATGGTTCCAGTCGCGAGCATCATAAAATTCGGTGTTGCCCATCTGCTTCACGGAGGCCTTGGCGATGTCCTCGTCCGGAAGTGCCAATTCCCACCGGCCGAGGCCCTCAGGGTTCTTCGCATCCGGTACGAAGCGGAGGGTGAACGCGCTCTGGGTGGTGCCTTCGCTGCTCACCACTGCCGCCGATCCCTTGGGAACCGCTGCTCCTTGGGCCCACGCGGTGACGGTAAAACTCGCGCCGGTGTCGATGGGGACCGTGCTGGTAGCGGCGTAGTCGTCGACACCGTCCAGTTCCAGCCCGGTGGCGCCGATCATCCCAGCGCCCAGCTTCGCCCCGCCGAGCAGACTCATCGGATTCTGTTCTTCGGACAGATCAGGCGACGTCTTCGGGGTGCCGCTCGATGCCTCCTCGAAGTTCCAGCGGCCCTTGATCACCGGGCTCTGCTTGAACAACTGCCGTACCTCGTCCGCCGAGACCGGCCGGTCGAAGATCTTCACCTCGTCGATCTGGCCGGGGAAGAACGAATCCGGCGCGCCCTCGTAGGAGCCGGCGCCGATCTGGACCTGGCCTCCGGCGTACCAGGTTTCGGAGACGGTCGCGCGGCCTGCCTCGACGCCGTTGACGTAGAGCGTCAGTTGGTTGGCGACGGTGTCGTGGACGCCGACCAGGTGGGTCCACTCGCCCCCGCGCGCGGTTCTGCCCTCGGCCTGCATGGCACGGATGGCGTTGGAGTCGGGGGTGTCGGAGATGTACTGGTTGAAGACCCACCGGTCGTAGGCGCTGGAGTAGTACAGCTCGAAGCCGGATTTGTGCTCCCCGGCCTGCGTCGCGA
>NZ_JBFBJB010000066.1:0-55388 GCF_040685895.1 Streptomyces sp. NPDC088124
CCTCTCAACTACCGCCAAACACTAACACTGCGAAGTACAGTTGCAGTTCGCACTCATGTCCTACCAGGAGCGCTCGTATGGCACACGAAGGCAAGGAAACGGCCTACCGCCGCAGCAGCACCAGCACGCCGACGGGTACCGACCCGCGAGAGACGTTCACCACCGAACTGCTGCGCATCATGACCGAGCACGAGGCGGACAGCATCGCCCGGCGCGTCGGGCGCGTCCGGCCCGAGCTGGTCGCCGAGTTCGGCGAGGGAATCGCCGCCTCGGTGGTGGGCCACCCCGAGTTCACGGAGTACGCGGTACAGATGGGCGAACTCGACCGCCGCGAGGCCGACGACGCCGCGTACGCCGCCTTGGACCACCTGCGTCATCACCCTGACGCCACCCCCGCGGACGCCTTCACGGCGCTGACTGCGCCCGGGGTGGACTGATGGCGCTGAAGACCCTCCCTCGCCACGCCCCCGCTGTCATACGCGCGGGGATCTACTGCCGTCTCAGCTACGCGCCCGACGGCAGCGAAGAGAAGGTGGACCGTCAGGAAGCGGACTGCCGCGAGCTGGCGGTCCGGCTGCGCTGGTCCGTGTCCGACCTTCACATCTTCCGGGACAACTCCCGGTCGGCGTGGCAGCGGACCAGAAGGCGGCCCGGCTGGGAACGGATGCTGGAGGCGATCGAGGCCGGGGAGATCGACGCGATCATCGTGTATCACGGTGATCGCCTGATCCGGCAGCCCTACGACCTGGAGCGGCTGATTGCGATCGCCGACCAGAAGGGCATCCGCGTGGCCTCCATCTCGGGGACCCGCGATCTCGACTCCGCTGACGACAGGTTCATCCTCCGGATCGAGGCGGCTCAAGCCTGCAAAGAGTCCGACAACACCAGCCGCCGGGTTCGGCGGGGCATCCTGGCCCGTGCGAAGAAGGGGCGCGCGCGCCCCGGTGGTGTGCGTGCGTTCGGATGGGGGCTGCCGAGCGGAGAGTTCCGCCGGGTCACCGACCCCGACACGGGCGAGGAACGCGACGTCGAAGTCCTCGACATGGACAAGCTGGTGCCGAAGGAGACCCGACTGCTTCGCGAGGTCGCTGAGCGGATCCTCGCGGGCATGAGCAAGAGGGCCGCCCTGCGGTGGATGAACAAGAGGTGCACCACCACCAGGGGCAACGCGTGGACTCAGCGAACGCTCACCGCGGCTCTCACCGCCTGGCGCATGGCCGGCCTGGTGGCGCACCAGGGGTCGCTGTACGAGGCGGTGTGGGACGAGGTCTATCCGCTGGAGATGCTGGAGGACCTGCGGGCGCTGTTCGCTCAGAACCTGGATGAGTACGGCTATCACGGCCGGGCCCGTGTTCATCTCCTCACCGGTATCGGGGAGTGCTCGGACTGCCACGCCCCCGACGGCGACAACCGGCGAGGCAGCAGCTGCACCAGCAAGGGGGGCGCACGGACTTGCAAGGCGACTCACCAGACGTTCTCTTACAAGCCGACCGGGCGGTACAGGATCTACTACTGCGAGCAGTGCCAGCGTGGACGCAGGGAGGAGAACCTGGATGCCTACGTGGAGGGGGCGGTGCTGCGCCTGCTCAACAGTGAGCCCTTCCTGGCTGAGCTGGAGGCGTCCGCGGAGACCTCGGGAACTCCGGGGCTCGGGGCGGAGATCGCTGCCCTGGAGCGGCGCCGCGCCGAGACGGTAGAGCAGTTGAAGAACCTGGCCGACCACCCGAATGTCGACCCCACGTTGGCCGCCGAGATGCTGGCCTCGTTCGACCTGAAGTTGGCGGGCCTCCGGGGGAGTCTCCGTATGACGAGCAAGGTGGCGATGCTGCGGCGCGTCGCTGGCTTCACCCGGGAGCAGTGGGCCGCGGAGTGTGTGGACGTCCGGGCGGAGGTCACGCGTTCCCTGTACCGGATCGTGATGCATCCGACGGCGCAGCGGGGGCCGGGGTTCGACCCGACGGCGATCGAGTTGATCCGCCGGCCCCTGGAGCCTGTTCCGGTTTCTCAGGCGTCCGCTCTCACTGTGGCGCGCACCGCGTGACGGATGGTGCGGTCGGCTGGCCTCCGGTCCTCTCGGCACCGGAGGCCGGGGTGAGGAGCGCGGTCGCGGTCACCACCGTTGTGGCGACTGCGCAGCCGAGGCCCATGAACAGGTATGGGCGGCGGCCGCGGGGGCGCTTTGCTGGTAACAGCAGTGGTTCGTGTAGGGGCTCCCCCCGGGCCTGTGCGCTTAATGCGCGCATGATCTGGTCGCTGTCGCGGTCGACGCGTAGTTGTGTGAGCTGCCAGCGGAGTTCCCTCTGCTGCCGGAAGAGCAGGATCACGGTGATGCCGAGTGCGCCGATCGCGCCCGCGAGAATGATGTGAACCATTCCCATCCCCTAAAGCGAGCGTTCTCGGTTCGGTCGTGCTTCTGGACAAGGTCTCTGTTCAGACCGTGCCTAAGAGTGAAGCATGAGTTACGAGTGGTGACCGATGTTGATCGATAAGCGGGATGTGACCAGATCGTAATCATTCAATCGTGCTCGACCGGCTCTCCTCGGCGGCGGCCTGACGCTCCATCTTCTCTGCGAGGACCCGCAGGAGAAGGGCCTGCTCACGCTTCGAACGCGGCCGGTCGGCCAGCGCGCCCAGGATGATCTGCTGCTGCCACGGCTCCAGGTCCGCCAACTTCTGCTCCGCGGGGACCTCCGCCGGGCGGGGCTCGGCGGAGAGGAGGAGGCGCAGTTCGTGGGCCGCGTCGTCGCGGCCGGCGGCCGACAACTGCTCGGGGCTGATGCCGAGGGGGTGTGCCATCTGGGCGATGGTGGCAGGGGGTCCCTCCACCTCCATGTGGTTTCCTGCGCTGACGGTCTGATAGCCGTTGACGATCTGCCGCCATCGCCCCTCGCTGATGTGTGCGAGGTCGGCGGCCTTCCGTCCGGACAGGCGGAGCCGCTTCGCTGCTCGCTTGATCAGCTCACCCTCGGGCCTGGGTGGTGGGGGGCTACTCATGGATACACCTTCGCACAGCTTCGCACTATGGGAGGAGTGGTCCGCACATCTCCCACACATGCGGAGTTGCAATGGGCCATGATCGCGAAGTTGTGCGAAGTGTTGAACTTGAATCTTGCCATTCGCTACCCTTCGCATTAATGTTTGAGCATGGCAAGCCTCCCAAGACGACCCCCGAAACAGCCGCTTGACCACGAGCCCGAGGCCGTCACCTACGCACGCAAGAAGGCCGGCCTCACGAAGACCGAACTGGCCGATGCCCTCGGTGTCTCAGTGAGCTTGGTGAGTGAGATCGAGGGCGGCACCCGCAACTGCACTCCGGCGATCCAGCGCCGGATGGCAGCCGTCCTGAACTGCCCGATAGTCGTTCTTGAACGCAAGCGCGCAGCCCCCGAACCGGACGCGGCGTGATGGCCGGGATCTGCCGTACGCCCGACGAGGCGTTCCAGGCGGGATGGGATGCGCTCTGCGAGCACCACACCAGCCCGGTCGACTGCCCGCACTGCCGCCTCACCGACGCGGAGATCGGCCGCCTGGTCGCGCTCCTGCGCCCGTCGGCGGCCCCGCTCCTCCGCGTAGATGCGGACGCCGCGTGACGGTGGCCTGGCAGTGCCCGAACTGTCACCACCGCAACCCGGTGTGGCGGATGGTCTGCCGCCGCTGCCGCAGTGAGCGGCCCCTCGGGGCCTGACCAGAAGAGAAAGGCCGCCGGATGCGACCCGGCGGCCCGGCCCACCACACCCATCAGAGAAAGAAGGTGGACCCGATGCGCTCCAGCATCGCACACACTGGGCCTCCGCCCGGCGAGATACCCACCGGACCCGACGACACCCCGACGGCCAAGACGCCGCCGCTTCCCCGCCGCACACACCGCCTGACCGTCAAGGCGCGGCACGAGGACCAGTCGCTGTGCGAGCACCGCGTCACCTCGTCCGGCAAGCCGACCGAGGCCGGATGCACGGGCCGACACGACTACGTGGCGACCTGCTCGTGCGGCGGCTGGACGCAGACCGGCTCGCCCCGCACCGCGCTCCAGTACAGCCACGCCACCCACCGGAACAAGGAGGCGGCACGTGCATGAGCCGCTGACTCCCGCGTACCTGCGCGAGATCCAGACCCGCATCACTGAGACCCGTCCTGGCCCCTGGCCGGTCACCGGGGGCGACGGCGCCGTTGGCTTCGGTCCCTTCTCCTGGGTGGAGGCGTGGGACGACACCGAGCTGGGCCCCGCGATCGAGTTCTGCCGCCATGCGCGTACCGACGTGCGCGCACTCCTCGGCGAGGTAGCGCGGCTGACGGATCGTCTGGGGCAGATGGAGCGCGACGCGGCCCGCCGCCCCGTCGTCGTCGGCGGGAGGGGTTCCCGATGAGATACGCCGTCATCAGCCCTGAGGGAACTCTCTCCATCCACCACGACACCGAGCCCGTCGACGTCGAAACCCTGGTGGGGCCCGAGGGCCGGGCGCGCGTCCGTCTCCTGCCGTCGTTCGGCACGGCGGGGTGGGTCAACGACTGCGGCCTGGCGCTCCCGGAGCGATACCCGCGCAACGTCGTGGGCAGCTGCGTGCTCTACGCGTTCGGCGCCGCCCTCCAGCCGTACGCGGGCCCGGTGGTCCTCACCGGGTGGAGCCCGAACGGTGCTGGCTCCGAGGTCTGCTCGCTCGACATGCCGGACGTGATGCTCGTCAGCATCCACGCCGACGTGCGGCGGGCCCTCGCGAACCAGCGGCTGAAGGACTTCACCCCGTCGTTCGGAACACAGATCCGGGAGTTCGCCGAGCACGTTCGGACGGCCCCCACCCTCGGCATCACGATCACCACCGTCAGCATCCCGAGAGGCGGCGCGTCATGACCGCCCCAACCTCCAGGGTGGGCTGGCCCGCCTCCGGGCACGTCCGTCAGGCCACTGACGCGGACCGCATCCTCGGCCAGATCGAACGCGGCGAAGTCCGCGCCGGGCCGGAGGCGGCCCGGGAGATCGCCGCCCGCCACCAGGAGGCATACGGCGCCGTCTGGGCCGACCCCGACGACGTGTTCGCGGACGCGCTTGCCGCCGTTACGGACGAGGACACCACCCCATGACCACTCGCCCGGAGTCAACGTCACCCGCCGGTGCTGGACGCGTGCCACCGGCAGGAGCCAAGGCAGGGGAGGGGCAGCCCACTGTTCCCGCCCCGGTGATCCTGCCTGCTCCGGGCGAGTTCCCCACCGCCCGCCTCGTTCTGCCCGCCGACGCCCCCGAGGAGCAGTGGCACGCCATACGCCGCTCCGGGATCGGCGGGTCGGACGTCGCGGCGATCCTCGGCATGAACCGCTACGACGGGCCGCTGCACGTCTGGGAGGAGAAGGAGGGCCGCGGCGACTACGTCGACAGCGAGGCCGCCGAGTGCGGCAGAGAGCTGGAGGAGACCATTGCGCGCCTCTTCGGCCGTCGTGCCGGCCTGCCTATCGCCCCGGCGCCGGGCACGCTCCAGCACATCGAACGGCCGTGGATGCTCGCCAACTTGGACCGGATCGCGGTCGAGGCGGACGGTACCCGCGCTCCGGTCGAGTGCAAGAACCGCTCGGAGCACCAGGCTCGGCAGTGGGACGACGAGGTGCCCGACGCACCGGCGCTCCAACTGCACTGGTACCTGGCGGTCACCGGGTGCACGCACGGCTACGTGGCCGCGCTCATCGGCGGGAACCGGCTGCGCTGGTTCCGGCTGGAGCGGGACCAGGAGCTGATCGACCACCTCGTCACGTACTGCGCGCAGTGGTGGCAGCAGCACATCGTGGACGGTGTCCCGCCCGCGCCCGACGGGTCGGCGGCCACGACCGAACTCCTCGCGCACCTCTGGGACGTAGGGCAGGACGCCACCACCGAGGTCGACCCCGTGGAGACGATGATCCTCAAGACGCGGCGGAACGAGCTGCGCGACCGCATCGCCGCCGACGAGGACGAACTCTCCGAGGTCGAGAACCGCATGCGCGCGACGCTCGGCGCCGCAGAGGTCGCGCTGATGGGGGGCCGTACGGCCTACACCTGGCGGCAGAACGGCAACTTCGCCCCGGTCCGCTTCCGTACCGAGCAGCCCGAGCTGGCCGCCGAATACACGCACCTGGTCCCGGCCATCGACACCGAGCGGCTGGCCGCCGACCACCCCGAGATCTACCGCACCTACCGGGCCCGCGTGCTGCGCGTGCCCTCCGAAGGATGACCATGACCGACGACCTGAAGTCGCGGGTACGCGAGGCGACCGCGACCGCCGAGGAGCCGTCCCAGCAGCCGGAGCCCGCCGAGGATCTGGCGACGCAGGACCCGACGTTGAAGTGGCTGGAGCGGCGCCGTACGTACATCGCGCACGCCCTGCCGAAGCACGTCGATGAGGGGCACTTCATCGAGGCCGCGCTCACCTCCATGGGCAAGCTGAGGACCTGTCACACGGACACGATCTACACGGCGCTCATGGCGTGCGCTCGCTTCGGGCTCGCCCCGGACGGTGTGCGCGCGGCGATCGTCCCGTTCGGGAAGACGGCCACGTTCGTGCCCATGTACCAGGGCCTGATCGACGTGATGCACCGCTCCGGAAAGGTCCAGTCCGTCCGTGTCGACTTCATCCGCGAGCAGGACGTGTGGGACTACACGCCCACCGCGCCGAGCCCCGGAGACTTCTTCCACAAGCCGCGTGTGGAGCTGCCGAAGGACCAGCGCGGTGACGTCATCCTGGCGTACGCGTACGCGTGGATGAGCGGCGGCGGCCGGTCGCAGGTGATCCTCCTCAACCGCCAGGACGCCATCGAGATCCGGGACCTGCACTCCAAGGCGTACTCCTACGCGGAGAGCACGGGGAAGCGGGACTCGGCCTGGCACACCAACTTCGATCAGCAGTGGGGGAAGTCGTGCATCCGGCGCCTGGCCAAGCTGGTGCCCACCAGCCCGGAACTGGTCGACCTTCTGTCCGCTGACGTCGACGCCGACGAGGGGCGCCCGACCGTCATCCGCACGGTGCCGGTCGACGTCCGGAACGGGGCCCCCGACGAAGCGCCTGGCCGTGACGACGAGGACGGCGAGCCGCAGTGAGCGATGACGCACGCTTCGAGCAGATCGTGAAGTCCGCGAGTGAATCGCTCGCCGACCTGATCATCCGGGAAGAGGACTGGACGCCAGAGCTGGCGCTGTCGGTACTCCGGGAGAACCGTCGCCGGTACGCCCACGAGCCACGCATGCAGGCCACGACCAACCTCGGCGGCAGGCTCGCCCGGGAACTGGCAGCGGAGACCGGGGTTGCTCCGGCGGACATCGTTACGGTGCTCCTGCGGACGGGCTCCAAGCTGGCCGGCCTCGCAGTGGCAGGGGTCGACGCGCAGGCGCTCACCGACGTCATGCACCTGGCCGCCGACGATCTGGACCAGCAGGCGCGGGCCGCCAGTTCGAACGGCGCCCGGTGACGGCGCTGCGAGTCGTCGGACTCGACCTGTCCATCACCGCCACCGGCATTGCCTACCGGGACGGCTCCACGGGCACCATCAGCGGCCCCTCGGAGCACGGAGACCGGCGCCTGCTCACCATCGAGCAGGCTGTCACCATCGCCCTCGGTGGGCCGGACATCGGCCTCGGGCCGCTGCCCGACCTGGTGGTGCTGGAGGACCTGCCGACCCACGCCAGGGCGGCAGGGATCACCGGCATGGTGCACGGCGTCGTGCGCGCGCTGCTGCTGCGCCGAGGCGTCCCGTACGTGACGCTCACCCCGGCGACGCTCAAGGCGTACGCGACCGGCAAGGGCACCGCGGACAAGACCGCGATGGCCCTGGCCGCGTACAAGCGCAGCGGCGGCAGCGAGTTCACCGACGACAACCAGTGCGATGCGGCGTGGCTGCGCTGGGCCGGTCTCGACTGGCTCGGCGCCCCGGAGGTCACCGTGCCCGCCGCGCAGCGCGACCGGCTCAACAAGGCCAACTGGCCCACCGTGAAAGGCAACTCGTGACGCAGATCAAGTTCGACGCCAAGGTCAGCGCAACCGCGTCCGAGGCGCTGGAGCCGCACGTACGGCCGATCTACGACGTGCCGGGCGCCCGCCGCATGGCGATCATCGAGATGGCGCACATCGAGCGGACGCAGCCCGCCCCCGGCTCCGAGAAGGAGCCAACGGTGAAGGTACGGATCGTCGGCCTGGAGCTGCCCACCGCCGAGCAGGAGGGATACGTACGCGAGGCACAGCGCTTCCTCCACCTCCAGCGCACCGCGCGCGGCACGCTCGATGACGACGGGCAACTGGAGCTGGACGACCACACGCTACGGCTCACCGGCGGCCACCTCGCATACATGGAGACGGCCCGGCTCCGCGCCGCGCTGACGCACTGGGCCGCGTACGCCCGCCGCGTCATGCACACCCCGACCCTCATCGACTCCGAACTGCGGCACGAGATGAAGGCGATCGCCGACGGCCTGACCGGCGCCCTCGACGGGACCCGCGACCAGGACGACGACTCCTGAACTCTGCGCACCGCCGCACCGCACCGCCCAGCAACCCCTCGCACCCCGGAAAGGAGGTGACCACCGTGGAGACCACACGACCGCAACGTGTCCGGGTGCCCTGGCGCGTGGTCACCTCCAGCCACTACGGCGACGCCGCGCTGGCTGTGTACGTGAAGGTCGCCGGGCTCGGGCTGCGGCGCGAGGGCTGCGAGGCGGGAGTCCGGTACCTGTCCGGGCTGCTCGGCATATCCCGCTCCAGCGTGGAGCGGTCCCTCACCCAGCTCATGCGGCCGGCGCCGGACGACGACGTCGTGGAGATGGTCAGCTACCGGCGCACACTGCCGGGCGGGCGCGGCACTACCGCCGTACGCCGCGTGCGGGCCACCGCCCGGCGGGAGGCGTTCGTGTGGGTGCCCACCACGGCGCCGGAGTCCCTGAACCCCCGGCAGTTGCGCGCCTACACGGCGATCTCGTACGCCGTCGCGACCGGCCACCCGCTGTCCCTGGCCGAGCTGGGCGACATCCTGCGGCACCGGTCGGGGAAGCGCTGCGGGCAGCCGCTCAGTGACACCGCCGTGCGCCGCATCCTCACCGGCCTCGAAGACCTCGGCTGGATCACCGTGGACCGGCGGGCGGGCTACCAGGGCCGCCACGCCTACACCGTTCACGAGTGCCCGGCGCAGCTCCCCCTCGCCGCTGCCGATCTTGCTGACGGATCGGGTGCCGATCTTGCTGACGGATCCCTCGCGACAGAGGAAGTACCTACGACTGACTCACCTGATGATGACGCGGCGGCCGGTGGTTTCATCCGCCGTAGGCGAGATCAGGTAGTAGAGCGCGGCCCGGTCGAAGACCACGTTCCCGCCGTGTTCCGCCGCCCGTACACGGGACCTGAGCTGACGCTCGCTCCGCGGATCTGGGAAGTGCTCTCACCGGTCCAGGTGCTGACGGCCGGGCTGACTCAGTGGCAGGCCCGCGAGGTCGGCCGCGAGGTCGGCCGCCAGCTCGACCAGGGCTGTGAGCCCGAGCGGCTGCGAGCGCGCCTCACGGCCCGGTACGCCAGCACCGAGCCGGTCCGCAGCCCGTACGGCTGGCTCACGAAGGTCGCCCTGGTGCGCGGCGGCTGCGGGCTGGACGCCTGCGAGTCCGGGATCATCTGGCGCACCGGCCACCGATGCGACGTGTGCGCAGACCTCCGCGCCGCCCGGCACCGCCCGCCGCCCCCGGCCGAACCGGCCGCACCGCCCGGCCCAGCGCCCGCCCAGTGGCACGAGTGCGACGACTGCGGCGCCCCCGCCCGCGAACCCCTCCCCGGCGGCCTGTGCCGCACCTGCCGCCCCCGGACACCCGCCCGGAGCCCCGCATGAACCACCAGCCCAAGCCAGACCAGCCGTCCCCCTACCCGCGCCCGGCCTCGTCCGAGCTGATCGCCCTCGCAGCGGTCGCCCGGCCCGACTGGGACACCTTCGCCGTACGGGAAGTCCTCGCCCACGCCCACTTCACGGGCATGAGCTGGGGCCAGGTCCTCGCCGCGGCCGGCCGCCTCATGGCGGACCCGGACGCCGAGCCCGCAGACCTGCTTCCCGCCGCCCCCGAGCCGTGGCGCCAGCGCCGCCCGGCCCCGGGACCCGAGACCGCACACCGAGGGGCCGCCGCCGTACGCGCCGCCCTTCACCACACCGACACCGATCCCACCGACTGAGGGAGATGATGGCGATGACCGCACAGACGCACATCGCCGCACGTCGCACCACCCCGCACCAGCCCGCCGTCTCCGCAATGACCGCCTGGCGCTCGTACTTCGAGCAGGTGCGCACGTCGCTGCCCGTGGCCGACCCGGCCCGGCACGACCTGGAACACCCCACGACCGAGGCCGCGTTCGCCCAGCTCGCCGCCGGGCACCCCGACACGGTCACCCCCGCCGACGGTGGCATACGGGCGCGCGCCATCGATGGCGCGCAGATGCTCGCGGCCCTGCGCGACACCGAGTTCCGTAAGGCCCACGGCGCCGAGCGCGGCTGGTCGCCGCAGACCCGCACCGAATACGTCGTGCTCCTCACCGGGGCCCACGACACCACCATCCGCCCGGACGGTGCGTCATGACCACTCACCCGCTCCGCACGGATCAGACAGACGAGGCGACCCGGCTCCGCCTGTGGGCCCGCATGGGCAACGCGGCGATGGCCGACCTGACCGAGGTACGGATCACCCCGTACCGGCACGGTGACGGGCGCTTCTGGTGCGTGATGGCCCTCGGTTGCGAACGCCGGGAGGTTCCCCTCCCGAAGGGCGCCCCGGCCACCATGAGCGCGGCCCTGCGCGCCGCGTTCCCGCTGGCCCGTTGGGACGTCCCGCAGGACTACGACGTCACCACCGGGGTTCTCACCGAGCACACCGCCCCCATACCCGCCTGCCTCCTGGACGGTGCCGCGTGAGCCCCTGGAGAACCCGCGTCCGCGCCGATCACTACGACGTCGCCACCCGCGCCCGAGCCGAGCCGGGCACCTGGGTACTGGCCGGCCGGTACAGCAGCGGCAACAGCGCCCAGTCGATGGCCAGCCAGGTCAAGGCCGCTGCACGCCTGCCCGCCTACCAGCCCCCCGGCAGCTTCGATGCCCGCACCGAGCCGGACGGCGACCTGACCAGCGTTCTCGTGCGCTACGTCCCGCGCCGGAGCACCCCGCAGACCACCTCCACCGGGAGTACCGAGTGACCAACTACACGCTGTTGACCGCCGAGCAGCGGGCGACCGTTGCTGCGCAACTCGGTGACGCGAAGCCTGCGACGGACAGCCTGATCCTGTCGTTCGGCACGTCGGTGGCGAACCGGCGGAAGCACGATCACCCGCAGTGGGAAGACCTCTACTGCATGAACCTCTCGTCCTACATGGGTGAGCGGGTCGCCCCTGTCCTGCGGAGGCTGCTGGACGCGGAAGACGAGAGCATCCGGCTGCGGGCGCGGGTCACCGAGCTGGAGATCGTGCGCCTCGACTTCGTCCAGGCCCACCGGAACGAGGCGTTGGCGGAGATCGCCGACCTCTTCGAGTCATACGGCCAGGCCATGCTGGACAGCGGGATCATGACCGGAGCCGAAGCCGCAGAGAAGATCCGCGAGCGGATCGGGATGACGGAGAAGGACACCCCGTCCGCGCGGGGCGAGTCCACTCCGGCGCACCCCGAGGACGGGTTGAGCAGGCGCGCGACCCGGCTGCTCTTCGCGATCCGCGAGGCCGGGTCGGTGCGGTGGACGACGGGCAGGGTGGACGCCCTGTACGCCGAGTACGGCTATCCGACACGCAACCGGCGTACGGGCGCGCGCAAGGACCTCATCGAACTCGCACGCCGTGGGCTGCTCACGGCCCACGGACCGGATGACGACCGCTACTTCCTGCTGACCCGGCCGTCCGCCGCCGCTACCAGGGAGGCGTGACGTGTTCGATCCCTCCGACTACTGCGAAGCCTGCGGCGAGCCCCGCCCCTGCGGCTGCCCGGCCGACACCGGCACCCAGGACCTGATGCGCTGCCTGAAGTGCGGCGGACAGTGGTGGCGCCCGTGGGGCAAGAGCACCACGTGCTGTACGCACCGCGGCTGCGCGAGCATCCTGAGCGTGGTCCTGCGCCGCGCCGAGTACCCGCCGCGCACCGTCGCCGAACGCCAGCAGGACGACGGCCCCGAGCAGTGCGCCGCCGAGCTGATCGACGGGACATGGACGTACTGCGGCTGCCCCGACTGCGGTCAGCGCCAGTACGACGACGTCGAATCCGAGTTCGAGGCGGGCCACCTCACCGAGGCCGAGGCCCTGGACCAGCACGCCATGAACGGAGCGGCGTGATGGCAACCGGACCCCAGCACTACCGCGAAGCCGAGCGCCTGGCGGCCTTGGCACACCACTTCACCTACGGCGACGTAGGCGACCCGGTCACCGGGGCCGCGCTCGCCACAGAGGCACAGGCCCACGCGACGCTCGCGCTCGCCGCCGCGACCGCACAGTCCGCGTCCGTCGACGGCGACCCCGACTCCGGCATGCCGCCCGCCGACATCAGCGCGTGGCACGCGGCCGTCGGCACCACTCCCCAGACCAGCAAGGACGGTTCATCGTGAGCACGATCACCGCGCCGTGGCGCCGTGGCACCGGCACGCACCGCGCCGACGACCGCATCGCCGACCTCACCACGCAGCTCGAACAGATGCAGCGCCGCCAGGAGGCGGCGGACGACTTCTTCGCCTTGTTGATGGACGACCGGACCCAGTTCCACGCCCTGTGGCAGAGCGCCGAGTACAAGGCTGCCTGCGCCGAGGACGTCGTCTCCCTCCACGAGGCGACGATCTCCGACCTCACCATCCGCGCCGAGACCGCGGAGCGGCGGGCCCGCCAGCAGGAGAACGAGTTGCGGGAGCTGCGTGCCCTCCGCTCCCTGGCCCGGACGTCGACCGCGCCGGCGGCCGACACCACGGCGCGCGGCACTGAGCACGACACCGAGCCCATCGACGTTGCCGCTCTCCGCGCCGACCACCACGGGGGCCGCGTCATCCCGCTGCACCGCTCCCCGTACGCCCAGCCCACCCCATGATCCGGCGCGGGCGGCCGGTGCCACGACCCGGCCGCCCGCGCCCCACCACGAAGGACACCAACACCCGTGAGCATCAAGAGACTTACCGCCGCCGTCGTACGGGACACCGGAGTCACACACCGCGTTGCCCGCGCGGCCGTCGGCGCCGTCTTCGACACCATCGCCCGCAGCCTCGCCGACGGCGAGACAATCACCGTCAGTAACTTCGGCACCTTCGTGCCGGCCACGCTCCCGGAGCGGCGGTCACACAACCCCGTGACCGGCGCCCCGATGACGGCGCCCGAAACAGTGGTCCCCCGCTTCCGTGCCCGGGGTCGGCTGCGGGAAATGGTGCGGGACCAGGACCCCACCGCGAGCGTGCGCAAGCTGCCCGCTGGCCGCTACGCCCGTCGGTGACCACGTCGGACGACGCCGCCCGGGTGTAGCAGTTCGGGCTCTTCGACTGCGCCGACGCCCCGGACCCCCTTTACGACGACGTGCCGGGGGACCTCGACCTCATGGTCGCCCGCGGCCGACTCCGCACGGTGCAGACCGTGCCCATCTCCATCGACAACTACCAGCCCCAGAAAGCAGATCCGACATGAGCACCACCCTGCTGACCGTCGCCGCCGTCGCGGGGGCCAGCGCGGGCCTCGCCGGCGTCCTCCTGATGTGCGTCATCGCGGGCATCGGCTGGGCACTCAGGGCCCTCTGTCTCGGAGCCCGCGCCGGGCTCCGAGCCCTCACCTCCGGAAAGAGCATCTGATGATCGAGAACACCTCGGAGAGCATGAACCACCTCGCCCTCATCCTCGGCCTGGCCGCGTACTGGCTACTCGGCGCGGCCTACATCGCGTGGCGCTCCAGCCGTACCGGAGTCGACATGTCGCCTATGGGGCAGCTCCGCGCCGTCGACAAGCTTGCCGAGCGCGGCCCTGCCCTCGACCTGCCCGTCCCGGTCATCGTCGCTGTCGTCGCCGTGACCTACGTCGTGATGCTCACTCTCTGGCCGCTGTTCGCCGTGCGGCGCGCGGCCATCGGCCTCGGCATCGCGAAGGGGTCGCGGACATGAAGAAGCAGCCCACCACCGAGCAACTGGAGCAGATCCGCGACCAGTTGCGCGAGGAGATCCGCGAGGCACGCGGCACCCTGAAGGACCTCCGGGCGGAGATCAGGACGGCCCGTCGCCTCCTGCCCGAGCTGGCGGCCGAGCGCATCAGCAGCGAGGTGGCGACGCAGTTGGCCCGGCTGGGCGACGCGACCACCACGGCGATGGAGGCCGCGGTGAACCGGGTCAACGCCAAGTTCGATGAGCTGTACGACATCATCACGGGCCAGGACCACGCGAGCCGACGCGCCGGGGAACCGTCCATCCCCGACCTGATCCGCGCCCGCGCGCAGGTCGACCGGGAGGAACTGTGATGGCCCGGCGCATCAAGGAAGCCGCGGTCCGGCAGCTCCTCATCGACGGCGGACACGAGTTCTCCGAGTTCGACGGAGGCGAGTGGGACCCGGGGTTCCGCACAGTGCAGGCCGGTCCGCGTCAGGTGAACGTCTTCTACGACGGGCCCGGCGAGGAGGAGCAGCTTCAGGCGCTCAGCGCCGAGCTGCGCGCCACCGGGCTCCACGTGCACGCCTCCCAGTTGGACGGCGGCGGACGCCGACGGCTGGAGGTGAGCCGACCATGACCGCATACCCGACTGCGGCCAACGCTGGGCACTGGTGGCTGACGTGCGGGAAGACACGGCGGTTGCACGCCATCGCCCGGGAGGTCATCGCTCCTGAGCAGATGTCGGATGCGCTGGACTCCGATACGCCGGCGCCCGCCCGCTCCCGTTGCGGCCTCCGGCGCCGCTGGGACATGCCGGGAGTCCTCAACAGGCTGGGCCGCCGCCGGTGCCGCGCGTGCTGCCTCGCTCTGGGGATCCCGCCCGGATACGGCACCCCCGCCAACGAGAGAGGGGGAGGCCATGGCGACGCTTGACGGCCTGGTGGCTGATCTCCTCACCCGGTACGACGGCGACGACCAGGCGCCGGGCGACGGCGGCCCCGGGCTGCTGCTGCGACTGGACTCCCTCGCGCTGCGTACCCGCCAGTCCTCCGGGGGCGGCGGGCGCGCGGCGCCGGGCTCACGGCCGCCGACGTCGCTGGAGGCCCTGAGCTGGTCGACGCGGATCAAGGCCGAGGCCGTACGGCTTGATGCCGAGCTGCGGGGGTCGGCGCACGAGCAGCCGTGGCACCGGGCGTTGCGTGCGATCCCGCCGGGGGCGGAGTCCGCGGGCCGGGTTCCGGAGGTGACCCGTACGGTCGCCCGCTGGCACGGCACCGTGCTGACCGTCCTCGGAGAGCGCGGCCCGTCGGTGCACTTCCGGCTGGCCGTGTGTCTGGCGTGCGGGCAGCGGACCGTGTACGGCCGCGCCGACCTCGACCGGCCGCGCGCCTGGTGCGTGAACGACCAGTGCGCGGACGACGACGGGCAGCCCGCCCGCTACGAGGGCGCGCGGCTGTACCTGCTCACCGGGAGCCGCGCGTCGTGAACTACCGGTGCGTGCCCTCGGCATCGTTGGCGGGCGGGGTGGACCAGGGGCCGGCGGGCGGCCGTTCCGGGAGCCGTGCTCCGGGGCGGCGCATGTACCAGGCCATGAGCTGTCGGAGGACCAGGGCGCGGGCGCCGCGTCCGTCCTGGGGGTGCTGGGTGCTGGTGGCCTGGCCGAAGCCGGTCCATTCGGTCGTGAGTGCGCGGAACTGGCGGGGCGCGAGTTCGTCGGGGCCGGTTGTCCGGGTGCTGTCGTTCGTCATGCGCGCACGGTAGCGGTTGTAGCTACAACGAGCAACATCCATTGTGAGTGTTGTAGCTACAAAATCTTCGAGATGAGGGTTGAGTTGTAGCTACAACGCCGGTAGGGTTGTAGCTACAACGACGGCCGGAAGGGGTCGCAATGTCTACCGATGTCGATGTCAACGAACGGTTCAACCAGCAGCGTTCCGCATTGATGGCCTCCGCCGGTGCGCGCCGCCGCAGTGACGGCACGTACGCGGCCACCGTCGGCTACGACCGTGGGGAGGTGATTGGCCGCGATGGTCTCGACACCTCGCTGGGGCGTGCCGCGCTCTACACCAGCACCCCCGCGTGGCACGGCCTCGGCAACGTCATCCCCGGCGGCACTACCGACATCGACACCGTGCTGGACCTGGGCGGCATCGGTTTCCAGGTGGAGAAGCGGGCCGCGCGGTATGAGTGGGACGGCGGTTGGCGGGTCATGGACGACCGGTGGATCACCGTCCGGGACGACACCGGCGCCGCCCTGGGCACCGTCGGCCGCCGGTACCAGGTCCTCCAGCAGCGGGAGATCTTCGCCTTCCTGGAGGACCTGGTGGCCGGGCACGATGTGATCTGGGAGTCGGCCGGGGCGCTCCGTGGCGGGCGCCGCGTGTTCGTCACCATGCAGATCCCCTCGTCGGTGATCATCGACCGTGGCGGTCTGGACGACGAGGTGAAGCTCTTCGTCGTCGTGGTCAACTCGCATGACGGATCGAGTCAGGCCGAGGCCGTTGTCACCCCGTGGCGCGTCGTCTGCGGCAACACCGAGCGGTTCGCGCTGGCGGACGCCCGCTCCCGCTGGTCGATCCGGCACACCTCCGGCGCGCTGGACAACCTGAAGGAGGCGCGGCGCACCCTCGGACTCACCGTCCGGTACGCCGCCGCGTTCGAGGCCGAGGAAACCGCGCTCGCCCGGACCAACCTGGCGATCGATGAGTTCCACCAGCTCGTTGCCGGACTGTGGCCGCTGGACGAGGACGCCACCGACCGGGCCCGCACCATCGCCGCCAACCGCCATGACCGGCTCGACGCGATGTTCCGGGCTGAGACCGAGCGCGCCGGGCGCACCGCCTACGCGGCGGAGCGCGCCGTCACCGACTACCTCGACCACGTCGCCCCGCGCCGACCCGGCAAGACGATGACCGAGGAGATCGCCCGCGCGACCGCCCTCATTGAGGGCACCGACGACGACATCAAGACCACGGCGCACAGGAAGTTGATGCTGCTGCGCCGCTGACCCCGATACCAGCGGCCGGAGGGCGCCCCCCTCGCCCCCGGCCGCTTCCCGGGCCGCACCCCGCACCCCCTCTCGGCGGGGTGCGGCCCAACCCGCCTGCGTAGCTCAGCGGTTAGAGCACGGGTCCTATAAGCCCAGGGTCGCGAGTTCGAATCTCGCCGCAGGTACCCACTCCGTCACCACCACTATCAGTCACCGGAGTCCCGCATGGTCGAAGCGAACACCAAGACCCCTACGACCCCCGCCGAACTGGCCGCTGCCATCCTCGACGCCATCGAGAAGGCGCCCGACGCCTTCGACATGACGTCCTGGGTCTCCATCGCGAGCGCGAGCGGTGCCACTCTCTCGCCGACCGCCGAGCCGCGTTGCGGCACCACCATGTGCGTCGCCGGATGGGCCGCCCACCTCCTCGGCTGGACCCTCGTGGAGGGGATGGCCACCCCCGTCAGGCTCAACAACGGCAGCGAACTCCTGGTTTGCGTGTACGCCGTCAAGGACGGCAACGCCCGACTGGTCGAGGAAGTCGCCCACGACGCCCTCGGACCGGGCGTGTCCTTCTACGCGTCCAGCGACGAAGCGCTGGCCCAGCTCCGCGAGATCGCCGGTCGCTGACCCATCGACCGCCCGACGGCCGGAACGCGACCCGCGCCCCCAGCGCACCGACTCGCTTCCGGCCGCCGGGCCCCACACCCGAGGAGACCACCTTGCAGACCGACATGATCGCCGTACCGAAACTCAACTGGACCCGCACCGAGGACGGCTGGTACACCGCCACGGACGCCGACGGCGCGTCCTGGAGCATCGACCGCCACCCCACCGTGCCCAGCCGCCAGAACGACAGCGGCTCGCCCGACTGGCGCGAGAAGTGGTGGCTCCACCCCGGCGCCGACGACGGCAACCCCGAAATCCACGAGACGTGCCCCATCGTCACCAGCGCACCGTGGACCGCCCTTCACCGGCACCCCGAGGTCCTGCGTTACGCCGACGTCCTGGCGGCGGGGTGGCGTGACGAGTGCTGGCGGATCGCGAACGGTACCCCGCTGTCCGAGAAGGTCATGGGCCGCGGCGTGGAGCGGGCGCCGCTGTCCGCGCTGCTGGGTGCGCCGGTCCTGGTCCACCCGCAGCTCCTCCTGGATGAAGTCCTCCGGGCGACCCGGCACGAGGGGCGCGCGTACGCCGCCGAACAGGCCCTGCGGGAGGCTGGCCTGCCGGTCCCCGGCGCCGACGGGCGGGGGGACGACCGTGACTGAGCGCTGGACGCCGGGCACCCTCGCCCGGATCGATGACGGCTACGACCAGGACCGCGCCTCCAACGGCATCTCCCGCTACGGCGCCTACCTCGACCAGCACATCGGGGAGTTCCACGAGTACGGCGAGCCGAACACCCCGTTGCCCGCCGCCGAGTTCGCCGCCGCCGCGTGGCGCGTCGCGACATCCCCGGTCATGTCGCCCGGCTACGTCACGTGGCGCCCCGACATCGCCGGTGTCGACTGCGCGTTCACCAAGGACGGCCAGCTCATGCTGGCACTCACCCTGCCCGTGCCGCACAGTGCCCTGTCCGCCCGCGTGCCGTACGGGTGGCGGGACTGGGAACGCGACCACTACGCGCCCACCGAGGGCCCCTATCACCGGCTGACCGAGCCAGAGGGGCCGGCCGTCCTGGTGACCGCCGAGGTCCGCATCGTCGTCAACGAGCTGGCCGTTCCGTCGCACGTGCGCGGGCCCGGCCTCCTCGATGACGCCCGTACGGCCGTCGGCTTCCTCGTCCACCGGCTCAACGACGCGGCGGGCACGGCGAACGGGCTGCCCGCCGGGCACGCACTGGCGCGGGGGTGACCCGTGGGGAACCCGAAGCGGGCCCGCGCGCAGGCCGCTGCCGCCGCGTCGTCCGCCGCGAAGTACCGGCGCCAGGCGTACCGCGCGGACCGTGACCGGACTCCGCCGAGCGCCACCCTCGGCACGCGCGAGACGTGCTGGTGCGGAGAGGCGCACGGCCACGACTGGCCCGGCCGCGCCGACGGCGCACCGCACCCGCGCGACGGCGCCCCCGGCGCGCGCCAGTGACCAGCCCACCGTGCGCCACGGCGCACCCCGACCCGCAGACCCGCCGCGCCACCGGCGCACAGCTACGGAGACACGACATGGCCGAGACCGCCACGGCGCGCGACACCCGGCGCGCTACCGTGCGTCAGCTCGCCGACCAGGGGATGAGCGCCCGCGCCATCGCCGCGCACCTCGGCATCGGCAAAGACACCGTGCGCCGCGACCTGGCCGCGCTCGGCCCGGACGCGCCGCCGCCGGACGCCCGGCTCACCACGGCGCTCGCCGGTCTCCTGCTCCTCGGCCGAGTGCGCCACGGCACGCCCACCGGTGAGCGCCACGGCGCGCCGCAGGACGAGACGCCGTCGGACGCGCGGCTCACCGTGGCGCTCACGCCCGAGCTGCGCGAGCACCTGGCCGTGCTGGCCGAGGCCGACCACTCGCCCGAGGACGCCGTCCGGTACGCGGTCGAGATGCTGGCCGACACGTACCGCCACGCGTGGGACTACGACCAGTGCCCCCGGGGCGTCCGCCCGGTCATCCGTATCGGACCCGACCCCCGGGCCGCTCGCCCGCCCCGTCCCGCACCGGGCGGCACACGGTGACCGGGGAACTGGAGCGCGCGCTCCGGAGGGACAACCTCCTCAACCCGGCGGAGGCCGCCGTGTGGGCGGAGACGGCCGACGCGCTCGCCCGTACGCGCCGCCGCCGGGCACCGGCCAGGGGAGCGGCGCTGACCCTGCTGCGCGCGAGCGTGGAGGCCCACAGGCCCCGCCTCGTGGCGGCGGGGTGGACCGCCGACGTGGCGGTCGGTGCCGGCCGGGCGCGGCTGGAGGGCGGCCGGCCCGGCGGCGCCGCGGTGATGCTGACCGCAACGCCGCGGCGCGACGGTGTGATCCTGCGCCGGTACGTCCTCCACGCCGATGGGGCCGACTGGTTCGTGGTCGGCGCCCGGGGATTCGAGTACTTCGTGGATCACCGGTACCTGCCCGGCGGCGCGGCGCGGCAGACCTACGTGCCCGCGTGCCGGTGCGGGCTGGTGCAGTTCGCGGAGGAGCAGCGGGCGGCGGCCCGGCTGCTGGAGATCAAGATCAGGCGTGCGCGTCAGCGGACCGGCAGTCCGCGCCGCCCGTACCGGTGCCCGGACGATGATCGTGTGTGGCACCTGAGCAAGCCCAGGAAGAACCGATGAGAGGATCTTTGATCATGAGCGAGCGAGTGAATGTCCGTGTCCTGCTGCTGATCGGCGACCAGGCGGAGATCGTGGCCGACGTCCCGCTGGATGAGCGGGGCGAGCCCGTCCGGTACCCGGCGGCCGACGTCGCCTCGGCCGCCGGGGTCGAGGTCGAGCAGCTGCCCGGCGCGCGGTTGAGCGCCGTGGTCGGGAGTGACGACCGACTGTCCGAGTGGAAGATGGCCTGAGAGGTACGCGCGGCCCCGGCCCTGACGGGTCGGGGCTTTTCCTCTCCGAGGGGTGTTGCAATTCAACCCAGCGATGGGGCATAATAGAGACCAGAGGGAAGGGGCCGCGAACCCCGGAACTCGGAACCATCTCAACTCAACAGTGGAAGGACAGTCACATGGCTGACCGTAACGACGAGGTCTTGAAGAGCCTGGCTCTCTCGATCGCCACGATCTACACGCTCCTCGTCGACGTCTGTGCGGCGCTCCCCGTCCCGATCGGCCTCCCGGTCGACCGGCACATCCCCGGAGAGCTGGCGATCCCCGCGATCCAGCGGGTGACGGAGGTCGCGCACGACCAGCCGATGGGGGAACACCAGACGCAGCAGCTCTACACCGGCTGCATTCATCTGCTGGCCGCCATCGACCTCTACGTACTTTGTGCGGCGGGGTACCGGGACACTCGGGCTGAGGGGGTCGCTGTGAACCTGCTCTACGCGGACGCGGCGCTCGCCCCCCTCAACCGGTGGCTGCTGATCAACGAGTCTGACTGATCCAACGACCGCCCCCCGGCATCCAGCCGGGGGGCGGTCCCATGTGAGGAGAGAGGGACCGGCGGGGGCCGGGCCGAAGCCCTCGGCGCGCGTGGCGCCGTCGCGAAACCCCGCGCCGGTCGAACCATCCCACCCGGAGGGGGACAGGCTGCCCATCGTAGCCCCGGGGGTGGGCGGAAGGTGGGCGGCCCCGAGATTGAGTGTTGCAATTCAACCCAAGGTCATGGCATACTGGAGTCACAGGGAAGGGGCCGCGAACCCCGACCCACCACCCACAAGGAAAGAGGAGAAGATGTCCGACTCGCCCGACGAGATGATGGAGCTGATCGAGGACCGCATCGGAGAGGCGTACGCAGGCTTCGTCATGGTCTGCGCCAGCCTCCCCGTGCCGATCGAGCTGCCGACCGGCCTGGTGATGGGTGACTCCATCGTGGCCGCGATCCAGCGGGTCTCCGAGATCGCGACCGACCAGCCGATGCCTGAGGATCAGCGCGCGGGACTGTACGGCGCCGCCGTGCTGATGCTCGGGGCCATGGACCTGTACGGGGTGCTCCAGAACAACCTGTACAGGGAGAGCCGCGCCGCCGCCGCCCTGGCGGTCCTGGCGATGGTGCGCGGCAGTCTCGTGGACCTGGCCGAGTGGCTCGGGTCTGACGGCCGGTAGTCATCCGGCGGCGCCCCCGGCACCCAGCCGGGGGCGCCGCCTCACGCGGGGGCCTTTGCAGCTTGTGTTGCAATTCAACCCAAGGTCATGGCATACTGGAGACACAGGGAAGGGGCCGCGAACCCCGACCCACCACCCAACCGAAAGGAAGAGGAAATGGCAGACAAGGCCGACATGATGATGGAGGACGCGGGGCGCCAGATCGCCCGCGTCTACACCGGGCTGGCCAAGGCGTGCGCCGTCCTCCCGCTCCCGATCACCCTGCCCACCGGAGTGGTCGCCAGCGGGGAGATCATCCCCGCCGTCCGCCGGATCGTGCAGATCATCGGGGAGATCCCCCTCCCGGATGATCAGCGGGCCGAACTGTTCGCCGCAGCGGTCTACTGGCTTGCGGCGGTCGACCTGTACCACCTCTGCCTCCACGAGGTCGAGGAGTCCCGCGCGGCGGGCGTGATGGGCGTCCTGATGATGGCCGATGAGGCTGTCCATGGGCTCGCGGAATGGCTGCTGGGCAACCGGGACTGATCCGGCGCAATGACCGCCCCCGGCCACCGGTCGGGGGCGGTTCGCGTTCAGGGCCCGCACATTTTGCGTGTTGCAATTCAACCCAAGGTCATGGCATACTGGAGACACAGGGAAGGGGCCGCGAACCCCGACCCGCCACCCCCGATGGAAGGAAAAGAAATGGCAGACAACCAGGACCGCATGCTCGCCGAGCTGATGGATCAGCTCACGGCCTACGCCAAGCGCATCGCCATCGCGCTCTCCGCGCTCCCCGTCCCGATGTCGCTCCCGCAGGGACGGCAGGGACTCTTCGCGGACTTCCTGCCCGCAGTCATCCGCGCATACGGCATCGTGGACCAGCAGCCCCTCCCGGAGTACCAGCAGGCCACGGCGCGCACCGCGCTCCTCTTCTGGATCAACGCCGCCGAGATGATCGGGGCGTACAGGGAATTCGGCGCACCGCACCACGCAGACGCCGCGATCCTCTCCATGATGACCGGCGAGCCCCTGCTCGCCGAGCTGATCGACTTCCTCGTTGACCCCGAAGGATGGGAGCCCGTGGAGGACTGACCATCGCTCCGCCCCCGGCCACCGGCCGGGGGCGGTCTGCGGTCGGGGCCGTACATCTCGGGTGTTGCAATTCAACCCATGCTCGTGCCATACTGGAGTCACACGGAAGGGGCCGCGAACCCCGACCACCACCTACCGAAAGGCGGACGCCATGTCCGACGACCAGGACCGCGTGATCAGCGACCTGATGGGCCGGCTCGGCATCTACGCGCAGGGCATAGCCATGGCGCTGATGGCCCTCCCGGTGCCGATGTCCCTGCCGAAGGGGGACCAGGGCAAGGGACTGCTCCGTGACTTCCTCCCCGCCGTCGTCCGCGCGTACGAGATCGCGGACGAGCAGCCGATCCCCGTAGAGCAGCGGGCCATTGCGTGCACGGCGCTGCTCCACTGGATCACCGCCGCCGAACTGACCGTCGCGTACGCGGTCAGCGGCGACCAGTACCGCGCGGACGCCGCGCTGCTGGCCATGATGACCGGCGAGCCGATGCTCGCCGACCTGATCGAGTGGCTGGTTGACCCCGAAGGATGGGAGCCCCCGCAGGACTGATCACCGCTCCGCCCCCGGCCACCGGCCGGGGGCGGACCCCGTACCCGGACAGCAAAAGACCGGCAGGCCCGAGCCGAAGCCCAGACACCCCGCACACGGGGCGCTCGCGAAAACCTGCCGGTCACCACCCCCAGAAAGGGGACACGACCATGGTAGACACCCCGCCGCCCCCCGGCGAAACCCTCCGGGAGATCGCGGCCCGCTACGGCCGTAGCTACGAGACGCTGCGCACCCTCGCGAAACGCCCCGGCTGGCCCACCCCGAACGGCCGGAAGGGAGGCGCGTACACCTACGACCCGGCCGACGTCGACCCCATCGCCACCGCCGCCTACCGGCGCCCCGCCGCCCTGGCCCCCCGCCGCCTCTACACCGCCCGAGAGATCGCAACCGCCACCGGCATCAGCGCGGGCACCATCCGCGCCGACCGCACCAAGACTCGCGCCGACGGAACGCCGCGCTGGCCCGCCCCCGACGACACCACCGGCCCCGCCCACCGCTGGTACGGACGCACCGTCACCGCCGAGCTGGAGCGCCGCCACGCCTACCGGCGCACCACCCAGTAACCGAAGGGACCCCATGCCCCGAACGCCACGGCCGCCACGCTCCACCCTCCCCGGCATCGCCGAGATCCGCATCACCGCCGACCCCGACACCACCGCCCGGGTCGTGGCCGCACTCGCCGCCGAGTTCCGCACCACCGACCCCAGGCCCTACCCCAGTGGCTGCACCTACCTTCAGCTCGACACCGGGGCCACCGAACCCGACCCAGACTGACCGGCCCCGCAACACCCCGCGCTGCGCCACACTGGCCCCATGCCCACCACCCAGGGGCGCGATGGCCGCGCCCTCGTCACCACCACCCAGGCCGCCTACTCCCTCGGTATGAAGCCCGCCCCGTTCAGGGAGTGGGCGCGGCGGCGCGGCATCACCCCGACCGGGGGCCGGCGCACCAGCGGCGGCCCCGGCCCCGGACAGGCCCTGTGGGACCTGGCCGACGTCCAGGACGCCGTACGTGGCGCCCAGCCCGCCGCCTGACCTGTCAACCCCCTGTAGCCAGGGAATTGACAGGTGATCATCAGCGTGCGCATTCTGTGTCATGGTGCGCGTGCTGTCGGTCCCCGCACCGGTTCACTCATCATTCCTCGTCGCACCCGCTGCTGCGCCCCGGTGGACGGATGGCCACCACCTACTCCTGCGCCGTAACAGCGCGGTTCGACGGCACTCCCTGCAACGGTGACCCTGCCGGGTTTGTCCTGCGCTTCGAGCGCGGCAGCGATCCCCTGCGAGCCCGGGGTTACGAACGGGTCACTGACCGGACACACCGAGTACCTCCACGACACCATTGGTCCCCACATCACGTCCTGGGGGGACCATGCGCATCCGCACCACCACACTCGCCGCGACACTCCTACTCGTCACGCTCACCGGCTGTAGCGGCGACAGCGATCCGGCACCGACGGAAACCGCCACCGCCACGGCGACATCAACCGCCCCGGCCCTGAGCAAAGCCGAGATCACCCAGCAGTGCATCGACGCCGTCGCCGCCGTCATCAGCCAGCGGCCCGCCGACTTCGACCCGGAGGCCGACACGGATCCGCAACCCGCGGAGTGCGACGCTCTCTCGGAGACCGATTACCTCGACGCCTATATGGACGGCCTTCAGCAGAGCAACCAGGACGGACGCGACGCGCTGCAACGGCAGATCGACGAGGCGGCGGAGACAGACCAGCCATAGCCCAAGGGGGTGCCCGTTGGCCGGCAACCCTCGCAACGGGCGCCCCTACCGCCGTCTCTGCGCCCGACAGCGCTCCCTCGGACTGCCTTGCTGGTGGTGCGGACACGACATCCGCTACGACATCACCGGCCGTGACGCTGGCCGCCACCCTGACGCCTTCACCCTCGACCACCTCGTGCCCCTGTCACGCGGAGGTGACCTCCTGGACCCCGCCAACGCGCGGAGCGCACACCGCCGCTGCAACAGCGCCCGGGGCAACCGCACCTCGATCAAGCAGCCCCGAGCCTCCCGGAGATGGTGACCATGACGAAGTCGGACGACGACTACGCCGCGCTCAAACAGCGCTTCGCCGAGAAGATGAAGAACCCGCGGCTCCGCGTCCTTACGCCCCGTAACTCTGCCTGGATGGCCCGCACCGGCCTCTCCTGGTGGCTCGGCTACGCCCTGTACGAGCCCCGGGACTTCGCCTACGCCGCGCCACGCCGCATCGCCTGCCGCGTCCTCGGCCGCCACAACCCCACCTGTATCGGGCGGCCCGCACCCCACCCGCGCCGCTGGTGACGGCCGGTAGCGCCAAGGGGTGACACACCGTGCTCGCCGCCCTGCTGCGCCTCGTCGCGGGCCGCTGCCCGGTCCATGACCGGCCCTCCGCGCACCGCATCGCCGCCCTCGAAGCCGCCACCGGCATCAACCCCGACGCCCCGGCCCTGCACCGGGCGAACGCCGCCTCGTTCACCGAGGCGTTCGCCAACCCCGAGATCATCGACTGCGGGCGCCCGCGCTGCGCCAGGAGGCGGGCATGACCCAGGAGACCACCCTCACCCCAGGTCGCTCACCGGCGCCACCGCCACCGCCTCCACCACCCCCGCCGCGCCCGAGGTGCCCGTGCTGTACGTGATCACCGGCCCGCCCGGCGCGGGCAAGTCCACCTGGATCAGGGCCCACGCCAAGCCCCGTGACATCGTGATCGACCTCGACCTCATGGCCCTCGCGATGGCCGGCCCCGGAGCCGACCACCACGATCACAGTCCCGAGCTGCTGCGCGTCGTGCAACGCGCCCGCCAGGCGGCCCTACACGAGGCGGAGAAGGTGCTGGAGACCACCGACGTGTACGTGATCCACACCATGCCCCAGGCCAGGGCCCGCGCCCGCTACAAGCGGCTCGGCGCCCGGATCGTCGTCGTTGATCCGGGCGAAGCAATCGTGCGCCAGCGGGTGAAGGACATGCGGCAGCCAGCCATGGACGCCGTGGTCACCCGCTGGTACAGCCAGTACCGCAACGGCGGTTCACGCCCAGTCACCAGGCAGTCATCCCGACAGTGGTGACACGGCGGAGCCGATCACGACTGCGCGACGCAGCCGCTCTTGCCAGCCGGTGATCAGCTCGCAGCGGGAGAGAGTGGATCAAAAGTTCAGGGCAACACCGGGCGACCCAAAAGCCCTTGTCGCCCGTCTCTCTCCCCGCGCAAGTTGATCTAGACCTCCAGCCCCGATCACACTCCGTTACATAACACTCTGTCACTGTTTGCGATCTTTGACATGTTACGGAGTGTGATGCCCGTGTTGGGTGACAATGCGTCACTGCCCCGGAAGCTACGCGCGGGCGCTGTCACCAAGGCGACCCAGGCCGAGATCAAGCAGCTCGGGGTCGACCCCGTCGCGAATGCCACGGCTGCCGCTGCTCTCCGGCTGGCACGGGAAATGGACTCGGCGCGTGATGCCCGTGAAGTTGCCTCTGCCGCACGGGAGTTGAGGCAGGCCATGGAGGTTGTGCGGGGCCTGGCCCCGGTCAGGGAACGGGGGGACAAGATCGATGAGCTCAACGCCCGCCGTCAGGCCCGGGGAGCCTGAGTCCCTGCGGGGCAGCCAGACTCCCCGGATCATCTCCACCCCGCACTACCGGCGCATCCGGACCGGCCGATGGGACGGCATGGAGGACCACGAGGCGCTGACCTTCCGCTCACCGGCCGGGCAGGAGTGCGTCGAACTCGCCGAGAGCTACGGCACGGTCCTCGACCCGTGGCAGCGCCTCGCCCTGCACCATTCACTCGCCGAGGACGACGCCGGCCTGTGGGCCGCGTTCGAGGTCGTCTTGGAGGTCGCGCGGCAGAACGGCAAGGGCGGCTTCCTGGAGTGGAGGCAGCTCGGCGGCGTGATGCTGTTCGGCGACCGGCTGATCATCCACACCGCGCACCAGTTCAAGACCGCGGCCGAGTCGTTCATCCGGCTGGACGAGATCATCGGAGCGCACGACGACCTCAGCCGCCGTGTGAAGCGCGTCATCAGGAGCCATGGTGACGAGGGGTTCGAGTTCCTTAACGGGGGACGCATTCGCTTCCTGGCGCGCTCGGACGCCTCCGGCCGAGGCTTCTCGGGGGACCTGGTCATCATGGACGAGGGGATGATGCTGCGGGCCGCGCCGATGGGTGCGCTGCTGCCGACCATGTCCGCCCGCCGCAACCCGCAACTGATCTACACCGGAAGCGCCGGCGTCGGCGAGGAGAGCGAGCAGCTTGGCACGCTGCGGGCGCGGGCCCTGGCGGACACCGAACAACCGGACCAGAGCCTGGTGTACCTGGGGTACGGCATCGATCCGCACGTCAAGGAGTGCCCACGCGATGAGCGGGAGCGGATCGTCTGCCGGGACCACGACGACCGCGACGACCCGCGCAGCTTCGCGAGGGCCAACCCCGCCATGGGCATCCGCATCAGGGAGGCCCACATCTGGCGCGAGTTCGCGACCATGCGTCCGGACCTGTTCGACCGTGAACGCCTCGGTGTGGGCACGTACCCGGTGGCCGAGGACGACGCGTGGAAGGTCGTCGCGAAGGAGACGTGGGAGGCGCTGGCGGACGGCGGTTCGGGCATGCAGGACCCGGTGGCGTTCGGGGTCGACGTGACGCCGGAGCGGTCGCACGCGGCGATCAGCGCGGCCGGCCACAACGGGCAGAGCACCGAGGCCGGTGACGTCACCCACCTGGAGGTCATCGACCACCGTCCCGGCACGGGCTGGGTGGTCGACCGGCTGATGGACCTGGTGGAGAAGTGGCATCCCTGCGCGATCGTCATCGACACATTCGGACCGCCTTCGTCACTGATACCCGCTCTCAAGAAGCGTCTGGCCGCGCTCCTGGAGGAGACCGGCGACCCGTACTACGAGGAGCTGCTGATCGAGGCCAAGACCCGCGATGTCGCCAACGCGTACGGGCAGTTCATCGACCTGATCGAGGAGCAGCGTGCCGTGCACTTGGGCCAGGCGCCGCTGGCCACCGCGCTCGCGGGTGCCGACACCCGGCCGATCGGCGACGGCACGACCTGGGCGCGGCGCGGCGCGAGTGTGGACATCAGTCCGCTGGTGGCCGTCACGAACGCTGCCTGGGCGCATGCGGAGCGCAAGGACGTAGTGCTGGAAGGAGCGCCGAACCTGTGGTGACAGAGCGTGTGTTGTTCGCGGCTGAGGTCGTGTTCGTAGTGGCCGCGGTGGTCGGCGTCGGGATCTGGAGCATCCCGGCCGCCCTGGTAGCGGGCGGAACGCTGGGACTGCTGGCGTGCGAACGCGCGTCAGCTGAGAAGCGAGCTGCCGCCCAGCGGCACGGCAGGAGGACGACCGGGGGTGATCAGGCGTGAGCCTCTTCGGACTCTTCGAGGGGCGGGAGCGGCGCGCGCTGGAGAACCCCGGGCAACCGCTCACCTCGTCCGCGCTGCTGGACTACCTCGGCGGACAGGCCAACGACGCCGGTGTCTCGGTCAGCGAGCGCACGAGTCTGCGGATGCCCGCGGTCTGGCGGGCGGTCGGGCTGATCGCGGGTGTGTCTGCGGCGTTGCCTTTGCCGACCTACAAGGACGGGACGCGGACGAAGGTTCCCGCCGAGTTGCTGAAGGACCCGCACCCGGAGCTGACAGGGCTGGAGGTGTGGCGCCTGGCCTATGCGCACCGGGTCCTGTGGGGCAACGCGTACGTGCAGAAGGTGCGGGACGGGGCGGGGCAGGTCCGGGAGCTGTGGCCCGTCACGCCCGACCGGGTCCAGGTCGAGCTGGTGAAGCCGCGCAAAGGCGACGACCAGCCCAGCAGGAAGTTGTTCCAGGTGGTGGACGACTGGGGTGTCTCGCACGCGCTGACGTCCTGGGAGATCCTGCACATCCCCGGGCTGGGGTACGACGGGCTGACGGGCTGCTCGCCCGTACGGCTGGCCGCGCAGGGCATCGGCCTCGGCCAGGCCGCCGAGAAGTCCGCGGCCCGCCTGTTCGGCTCGGGCAACATGATCGGCGGGGTGCTCCAGACCGAGCAGCGGCTGAACCCGGACCAGGCGAACCAGCTCAAGGAACGCTGGCGTGCCAAGACGAGCGGGGTCGGCAACAGCCACGAGGTGGCTGTGCTGGACTCCGGCGCCAGCTTCAAGCCCGTGGCGATGCCGAACACAGACGCCCAGTTCCTGGAGAGCCGGCAGTTCCAGGTGATCGAGATCGCCCGCATGTTCGGCGTGCCCCCGTTCCTGCTGATGTCGACGGAGAAGTCGACCAGTTGGGGCACGGGTCTAGAGCAGCAGGCGCAGGGATTTGTTACCTGGGACCTCAGCCCAACCTGGCTCGCGCCGACAGAGCAGCGCATCACCAAGGAACTGCTGCCCAAGGACGTGTACGCCAAGTACCAGCTCGGCGGGCTGCTGCGCGGGGACAGCGCGGCGCGGGCGACGTTCTACCGGGCGATGCGCGACGTTGGCGCCTACACCGCCAACCAGATCCTTGACCTGGAAGATCTGCCGCCCATCGACGGGCCGGAGGGCGACCTCCGGCTTCAGCCGATGTACATGGCGCCCCTCGGCTCCAACCCGCTCGCTCCCGGCGCGGAGAGCGCCCCGGCCGCCGGCAGCAACGCGGCCCGCGCCGCCGCCCTCATGGCCGAGGCGCACCGGCTGCTCCAGACCCCCTACGACACCGACGCACACCGGCCGGAGGCCGTTGACGACACCGAGGAAGGCGACGCCTGATGAGGACTTTGACGAGGACGACGACCGAGGAGCGCCGCCGTCTGCCGCTGTCCACCGCAGAGGTCGCGATCCGGGCGGGTGACGGGGAGGATGCGGCGGAGCGGTTCAGCGGCTACGCCGCGGTGTTCAACAGCCGCACCAGCATCGGCAATCCGCTGCGTTGGGGCTTCTACGAGGAAGTCGCGCCGGGCGCGTTCACCAAGACGATCAGTGAGGGGGACGCGCGCTTCCTGATCGACCACGACAGTTACTACGTGGTCAGCCGCGTGACGGCCGGGACGCTGTCCCTGGCCCAGGACGCCAAGGGACTGCCGGTGGACTCCGCGCTCGACCCGGCCTTGTCGTACGTCCAGGACCTGAAGGCGAACATCCGCAACGGCAACATCACCGGCATGTCCTTCGGCTTCCAGGTGATGAAGGACGACTGGACGCTGATCGATGTCGAGACCACCGACGGGCAGACTGTCCAAGCTGAGTTGCGCACGCTTCGCGAGGTCAAACTCTTTGAAGTCAGCGCGGTGACGTTCCCCGCGTACAGCGACACTGAGGCCGGGCTGCGCGCGGTCGCCAACGCGCTCGCGCACCGAGGGGACTTGCACGCGATCGAGCAGCGTGCCCAGTACCGGCCCGAGCTGATCGACATGCTCACCACCGACCGCACGACCGACCGCGAGCCGGGTGAGTCCACTCGCGAGACCACGCCAGTCGAGCCGGCCGCTGCCACTCGCCTTTCGCGTACCTCGGTCGACCTGGCCATGCGCGGGCTGGCCGCCCGCTACGGCCTCACCCAGTAACCGACTCACCCGACACCCGGCCCACACCGGCCGGGCGTTCGGCATGCCCAGAAGGAGGGGCCTCGTGCCCACATCCCAGCTCACTCGCCTGGTCGAGGAGCAGAACACCGTATGGCAGCGGATGCTTGACATCCGGTCTGCCGCCGAGGCCGCCGGCCGCGATCTCTCCGCTGAGGAGCGCGCCAACTGGGACGCCGCCGAGGAGCGGCTGACCGAGGTGTCCGGCGACATCGACCGTCTCAACCGCATGGCCAGGCTGGAGCAGGTGGACCGCGGCCAGGTCGTCACCGCGACGGGCACCGGCAACAACACCGGGACCGGCAGCGAGGAGCAGGACGCTCGCTACGCCGACGCGTTCGGACTGTACCTGCGCGGCGGCATGGACCGGCTCACCGGCGAGCAGCGGCTCATGCTCATGGACCACGAGGGGGAGAACCGCGCGCAGGGCACGGTCACCGACCCCTCCGGTGGGTTCCTCGTCCCCGACGAGTTCCGCAACGTGATGACCGAGACGATGGCGGCTTTCGGCGGACTGCTGAATCTCGCCGAGGTCATCACCACCACGACCGGCGCGGATCTGACGTGGCCGACGAACGACGACACCGGCAACGAGGGTGAGATCGTTGGGGAGAACCAGGAGCACGGGGAGCAGGACCTGACCATCGGCGGGCGGAAGCTGAAGGCCCACACCTTCAGCTCCAGGCAGGTCCGCGTCTCCCTCCAGCTCCTCCAGGACTCCGCGTTCAACCTGGAGACGTGGCTGCCGAAGAAGCTCGGGGAGAGGATCGGCCGCCGCGCCGCGCGCAGCTTCACCACCGGCACGGGGGTCGACCAGCCGCAGGGCCTGGTCACTGGCGCCATCGTCGGCAAGACCGGGGCCACCGGCCAGACGACCAGCCTGGTCTACGACGACCTGATCGACATCGAGCACTCCGTGGACTCCGCCTACCGGCCGGGCGCGCAGTACCTGATGCACGACCTGACGCTCAAGGTGATCCGGAAGCTGAAGGACGGGGACGGACGCCCGCTGTGGCAGCCGATCCCGGCGCCCGGATTCCCCAGCACCATCAACGGGTTCACGTACAACCTGGACAACTCCATGCCGGTCCCGGCCGCGAACGCACGGAGCATCGCGTTCGGGGACTTCAAGGCCGGCTACCTGATCCGTCAGGTCCTGGACGTTCAGACGCTCCGCCTGGTCGAGCGCTACGCGACCTTCCTCCAGGTCGGCTTCCTCGGCTTCGCCCGCATGGACGGCATGATCAACGACCCCTCCGCCGTCCGCGTGTACCAGCACTCCGCGACCTGACCACCCCGGCCCGTACGGCCCGGCACCCCAGAGCGGGGTGCCGGGCCGTACGCCGCCCAGACCTGAGAGGAGCGCCCCATGAGGGACGCCTACAGCAACATCCGGCCCCGCCTGGGCCTGCCGGTCGCAGCCCGTACGGCGACCACCAACGGCACGTCCGTGGACCGCAACGACAACGGGCTCATGTACCAGGACGCCCTGATCACCGTGGTCACGGGCACGATCACCGACGGCACTCACACCGTCGACATCAAGGAGTCCGACGACAACTCCACCTGGACGTCGGTGGCGGCCTCAGACCTCCAGGGCACCAAGCCCGTCCTCACCTCGTCGGCCGGCGGTTCGTCCACCCTGGACATCGGCTACAAGGGCACGCGGCGCTACCTGCGGGTCGACGTGACCGTGGCCACCGCGACGACGGGCGGCGTGTACGGCGCTCTCGTCATCCTCGCCAACGGCCGTGTCATGCCGGTGGTGCGGCCCTGATGCGCATCCGCATTCTTGAGCCGGTCGCGGGCCTGGACTTCTCCTGGCTGGCCGGCGACGTGGTGGACCTCCCGGAGGAGCAGGCTGCCGCGTGGGCTGACGGGCACCGGGCCGTACGGGCGGACGATGAACCGGAGGGCGCGAGTGTCCTCGGCCCGGCGGAGCTGGCACCGGTCGTTACCACGGTTGACGGTACCGAGCTGCGCGTGATGGGCGCCGTGGTCGAGGAGGTCGAGGTGCCGGGCCCGGACGGCGGGAGCCTGGCCGGGGTGCGCTGGTCGGTGACCGTCGCCCTGCCCGAGGCCGACACCCCGCCAGCCCCCGGGCCGGACGTGTTCGACCCGGGTGAGCACATCAGCGCGGAGGTCCTGGCCTACCTCCAGGACGTGACCGAGGAGGAGGCGCTGCGCGTGCTTGACGCGGAGGCGGCCGGACAGAACCGCGCCGGGATCAGCAAGCAGCGGGACGCGCTCCTCGCGCGGGCCCGCGCCCGCGACGAGGAGAGCACCGACGGCCGCCAGGAGGCGGCGGAGAAGGCCGCCGAGGTCTCGCGTGGCGGTGGCCGCAGCGACGGCATCGAGACCCGATGAGGAGGTGGTGAGCTGTGCCGCACGACCTCGGCGCGACCGCGCGCCTGACCGCGGAGTGCCGGGACCCGGGCGGCGCTCTCACCACGGCCGCGACGGTCACCGTGACCGTCACCCTGCCGGACGGCACAACCGCCCTGCCCGAGGCCAGCGAAACGGATACCGGCATCTACCAGGCCGACTACCCGACCGTGGCACCCGGACGGCACAGCGTCCGCTGGGTGTGGACCGGCCCCGCAGCCGCGTACACGGACATGTTCGACGTGCGGGAGGAATCGCCATCCGCGATACTGTCGCTGGCCGACGCCAGACACCAGGTGAAGGCCCGGTCGCCCCAGGACGACGACGACCTGCGTTTCTGGATTGGGGCCACCACCCGGTCTGTCGAGTACTTCGTGGGGCCGGTCGTCGTCCGTACGGTCACCGAGCTGCACTCGGTGCGCCGCGTCCGAGCACTGGCCCTGCGTCAGGTGCCCGCGCTCACCCTCATATCGGTAACCGCGGTGCTCTCCGGCGGCACGTCCTACCAGGTCTCCGAACTCGACCTGGACCCGTCCACGGGAATCGTCCGGCCTCCGTCCGGCGGCGACTTGTACGGCCCCCTGCGGGTCACCTACAAGGCCGGGCGGCGCACCGTTGACGAATCGATCACCGCAGCCGCGCGGATCATCCTCCAGCACCTGTGGCGCACCCGTCTGGTGCAGGGGCGTGGCGGACTGGCCGGCGGTGGCGACGACTTCTCCGTGACCGAGCCGATCCCTGGCCTCGGATACGCCGTGCCGAACCGGGCCGTACAGCTCCTCAATCCCGACCAAATACCCCCAGGGATGGCATAAATGACATCGAGAGTGCCTGAGCTGATCGACGCCCTGGTGGCGCGGTGCACAGCGGATGAGGTCCTCACCGACGTGATGGTGACGGACGGCCCGGAGGTAGGCGGGGCTGCCGCCGATGACTGGCTCCTCATCGGCTTTGACGGCAATCCCGACGGCGCCTTCGAGGCCGCACAGACGGTGGGCGGCTGGGCTTCCCTGCTCACCGACCGTGAGGAACAACTCCAGGTCCCCGTCACGGCAGTTGCCACACGAGGCGACACCGACGTACGGGCCGCGCGGGTACGGGCCTACCAGATCGGCGCGCGCCTTGAGGAGCTGCTGCGCGCAGATCCGAGCCTCGGTTTGCCGTCGCTGGAGGTGGCGATCGAGGCCAGCCAGCTGGTGCAGGACCAGACCACAGACGGTATCCAGGCGCGGCTGGTGCTGACGGTGGCCGGCCGCGCATTCACGTAAGGAGCGCGCCTTGGTGCGGATGCAGCACAGCGCCCTGCCGGAAGGGCAGGACATCGAGGTCGCGGACGTCTCGGTGTCCGCGTACGAGCGAATGGGCTGGACGGTGGTCGGCGATCGGCCACCCTCCGAACCCGAGACGCCTACGGCAGATGGCCGCAGGCAAACCCCGAAGGAGAAGTAGATGGCAACGCCGATCAACGCGTCGGTCAGGTACTACCGGCGCGGCACAACCCGGGTGCTGTGGGTGCCGACGATCGCGAACAAGAACAACCCGACACGCGCCGAGCTCAATGCCGGCACAGCGCTGGAGGGCGAGACCGGCGCCATGGCCGGCTGGCAGACCACATCGGAGACCGTGCCGACACCGGCGCTCGGATCCCGGTTCACGCCGGTTGTGGGCGGCGCGATCACCGCTGCGGAATCGTCGCTGACGTTCTGGGCCTCCAAGGACGGCGACGACGTGCGAACCCTTCTCACCCGGGAGGCGACCGGGTTCATCGTGTGGATGGACGAGGGCGATGTCCCCGCGCAGATGATGGACGTCTACCCGGTGACGGTCACCTCCCAGGCCAAGGTGCGGGAACTCGACAGCGCCGCACAGATCATGGCCCAGTTCGCCATCACGAGTGAGCCGGCCGAGAACGTCACCATCCCCGCCGCGGCGGATTAGCCGTGCCGGGCAACGTGCGGATCACGGGCACCGGCCAGCTTCTGACACTCAGCCGACGCCTGCGCGCGGCCGGTGGCCCCCGGCTCCAGCGGAACTTCACGCGCAGGATCCGGCGGGCGGCCGAGCCGCTGCACCGGGATCTCCAGCAGGCGATCCGCACGGTGAACCTGACCGGGACCGGCCGTCGGGGGCGGGGCGGCCCGTCCCCGACGACACGTCCCCTGCGGGCGACACTCGCCGGTGCGGTGCGGATCAGCGTCCGTACGGGCGCCCGCCCGGGCGCCCGCGTCTGGATGGACAAATCACGTCTCCCGCCCGATGTGCGGAACATGCCCTGGGTGATCGAGTCGGGCCGGGTCCGGCACCCCGTGTTCGGCAACCGCCGCCGGTGGGCGACACAGTCGGCACGCCCGGCGGGCTGGTGGTCACGAGCGGTACAAGCCGGCACGCCCCGGATGACAGCAGAAGTACAGCGGATCGTCGACGACGTGCGCCGCGACCTGGAATGAGAGAGAGACCAGCGTGATCATCACCTACACCCACGACGACGGCACGGTGGAGCGGGTGTCCACGGAGGAGCTGTCCGCGATCGAGTCGGCCGACATCGAGGAGGCCGTGGGCGGCACCCCGTGGCGGGAGGTGGAGGACCGTCTCCGCGGCCAGGACCCCACTGCCATGCGAGCGGTGCTGTGGGCTGTCCGCAAGCGCACTGAGACGGGCCTCAAGTTCAGCACCTTTGATGTGCCCGGATGGCGCCGCCGTCTCACCGCGCGCATCGAGCGGACCGAGATTGACGACGTCCTCGGCAGCATCCTGGCCGAGGCCCTGGCGACGAACGAGGATGCGGCGATCGACGCGATGCTCCCGCATTTGCGGAAGCTCGCCCATGATCGAGCCGATGTCGAAGCCGCGCTCGACTCTTTGGGAAAAGGCCACCTGGCAGCGGCCCCGGCGGACTCCGCGGGCTGATCCACGAGTACCGGTGGCTGCTCGCGTACTACCTCCACATCCGCCCCTGGGAGATTCAGCATCTCAGCGCCGCCGAGCTTGAGTCGGCCGTCGCCTGGATCTCCCGCCACACCGCCCAGCAAGGGAGGTAGTCGATGCCCGGCAACACGCTGAACTTCGTTCTCCAGGGCCGCGACGCCCTGTCCCGCACTCTTAACGGCGCAGGCGATGCGGCGGACCGGCTACGGCGCCGTCTGGACGATGCCGCCACCCGATCCACCCTGGCGCTCGCGGGGTTCACCACGGACGCCGATGGCAGGCTCCGCGACCTCCAGGGCCGGATCGTCACCACGGAGGAAGCGACCCGGCGGCTGCGGGACGGCGTCAACACCTTGTCGTTCGCCGACGCCGGCAAGAAAGTCGAGCGGTTCGGTGACGAACTGAAGTCGAGTCTGATCAGCCTCGTCCCCGCAGCCATCCCGGCCGTCGCCGGGCTGGCCGGGGCGGCGGCCCAGGTCGGCGCGCAGCTCGGCGCCGCCGGAGTGGCAGCAGCAGCGTACGGGGCGGCGCTGGTCCCGCAGGTCGCTGCAATCAGCGAGGTCACCGAGGCCCAGTCCGCGTACGACGATGCGGTGGCGACGTCCGGTCGTACCTCGGAGGAAGCGGCCAAGGCGCAGGCCGTCTATCAGCAGAGGCTGGACGCGCTCCCGCCAGCGACGCGGCAGGCAGCGGTCGCGGTGGGGCTGCTGAAGGACTCCTATCAGGAGTGGTCCGACTCGCTGGCCGACGACGTGATGGGGCCCTTCACCAAGGGTGTCGCTGTCGTCAACGCGCTGTTGCCCAAGACCTCCGGCCTGGTTCAGGGTGCATCGACCCAGTTCGACCGGCTGATCACCATGGTAGGCGGCGGCATCAGCTCGCCCGGGTTCGATGCGCTGAACAGCAGATTCACCGTGTTCGCCAACGACACGATGCGTAACGCGGTCGACAGCGTCGCGCTGTTTCTCGACCGGGTCGACCGTGGCCAGGTCGGCGGTGGCATGCAGGAGTTCCTCAACTACGTAGCGGAGGCCGGCCCGCTGGTCGGGGACACTCTGCGCAACGTGGGCGAGGCCGTGCTGAATGTGCTGGATGCCGCGTCCGGTGTGGGTATGGACATGCTGGACCTCATCAACGCGCTGTCGGCGATCGTGGCGGCGGTGCCCCCGGGGGCGATCGCGGTGATGCTCCAGATGGCCATCGCGATCAAGGCTGTGCGGTTGGCGGCGGCCGGCGGAGCGGCGGCAAGCGCCGGTCTCGCTGCCCTTGTCGGACAGATCACCCTGATGCGTACCGCAGCCGCCGGTACACCGGGCAGGCTGGCTGGCATCGGCGCGGCGATCACCACTCTGTCCCGGACCGCGAAGGCAGCGGTCGCGGGTACGGGTATTGGCCTGCTGCTGATCGCGCTCACAGAGCTGTCGTCCAGTGGCAAGGAGACCGCGCCGGACGTGGACAAGCTGACCACGGCTCTCGGCCATTTCGGGAACACCGGCAAGGTCACGGGCGAGGCGGCCTCTGTCCTCGGCAAGGATTTCGAGAAGCTGCGTAAGCAACTGTCCGAGGTGATCAGTCCCAGCGTCGTGGAGTCGGTGAACAACTGGGGCGCCAAGGTCAGCGGCGGCTTTCTGGATGCAGGGGACGCGACAGAGAAGTACACCAAGACCGTCGATGGGATCGATGAGGCCCTGGCCGGTCTCGTCTCGGGCGGTAAAGCGGACCTGGCTGCGGCTGCGCTGACCGGGATGCTCAAGGAGATGAACCCGGAGCAGGCCGACAAGTTCACCGCGAGCCTCGGCGACTACAACGCGGCGCTGGAGGCCGCTGCCTTCGAGCAGCGGCTCGCAGCCGAGTCCATGGGGATGTTCGGTCAGCAGGCGCAGGAAGTCCAGGCCAAGATCGACGCGCAGAAGGCCAGCGCTGACGGGCTGCGGCAGAGCATCATCGCCTTGAATGACGTCAACCGCCAAGCTCTGACCGGCATGATCGGCTTTGAGGCTGCGATCGATGCCGCGTCGAAGGCTGCGGCAGAGAACGCCAACGTGCTCGACGTGCACAACGGGAAGCTGACGCTCAACACGGAGGCGCAGCGGGCGGCGGCATCGTCGCTGACCGATCTCGCCGCGAAGACGGACGAGGCCACCTCGGCCGCGCGGGAGTCTGGCGCCTCGTGGAATGAGGTCAGCAGCATCTATGAGCGTGGCAGGCAGCAACTCATAGCGAACGCCATGCAGATGGGACTCACCCGCGACCAGGCGGCGCGGCTCGCGGACCAGATTCTCAGAACGCCCGACAAGACCGCTTACCTGCGGGGCGACTTGAATGACCTGCGGGCCAAACTCGCGGACGCGAAGAAGCGACTCGCGAACGCGCCCAGCTCGAAGACCGCGCGGATCCGGGGTGAAATCTCGGACCTTCAACGGAAGATCGCCGCTGCCGAGCGGGAGCTCAACGGTATCGACGGGAAGACCGCGACGGCGTACATCAACGTCCGCACCTCGTACTTCCAGAACGGGCCAGGCCCGGGGCCGTACGCGCCCGACTATCTCCGAGCGCAGGGCGGTCCCATCCGGCGCGCGGGAGGAGGCCCCATCCCGGGGTACCCGAGCGGGGGCCTCCTTCAAGGTCCGGGCACGAGCACGTCGGACTCCATCCTGCTGTGGGGCTCTAACGGCGAGTACATGATCAAGGCCGCCTCGGTCGCCAAGTACGGCGAGAAGTTCATGGACGCCGTGAACGAAGGACGTCTCCCTACGGGCCTGGCGGCTTCGCCCGGCCGGCCAGCCGTGGCCGCGGCGGGAGCGGCCCGTACCGGGGAGGACCGGCCGACGGTCACCTACAACGTATACCCGCGCGCCTCGGTGATCAGTGTCGAGGACCTGCGGCTGATCCAGCGGCAGGAAGAGGCGCGGCAGCGCGTAGGAAGGCCCCGATAGATGCCCCTGATCACAGCCCCAGTCATCGCCCCGCCGGACCCCCCGAACACACCGCCCGCCACGCAGATCCCCGAGGTCGGATACTCGTCGGTCACATACATCGACCCGACGGGCACCCGGTGGCCGATGACCGACCTCACCGCCGACTGGTACACCCTCGCCGAAGGCGTCTCCGGCCTGGGCGCGGCGCCGTACGTACTGACGTCGGACCCGCACCCGCGGGGCGGGGCGCGGCTGCGGCACGTCCAGCCGCAGCCGCGCACCATCATCTGGCCCGTCCTCGTCAAGGGCTCCGACCACACGTCGTTCACGGACAACTGGCGGGCGCTCGGGCGGGCATTCACGCGGACGCTGCACGAGGGGCCCGGGACGTTGGAGATCGCCCGGCCAAACGGCAGGATCCGGCAGATCCGGGTGTACTACCAGGAGGGGTGGGACGGCCAGGGCCGCACCGCGACCGGCATCACCTGGGACAGCGCCGTGCTCACCCTCTGGTGCGAAGATCCGTACTACGTCGACGCCGCGCCGGTGTCGGTGCACCGCGAGACCGGCGCCCTGGTGGACTACCTTGTCCCGTACCCGTCGGTGTCCTCGTCGCAGGTCCTCGGCGCGACCACGGTCATGAACCCGGGCGACGTCGACGTCTGGCCGACCTGGACCATCACAGGGCCCGCCACGTTGATCACGTTCATCCGCGAGGACACCGGCGAGTCCTTCGCGCTCGACATGACCGAGACCAGCCACGGCGCTCTCCTCTCCGGTGAGACGGTCACCATCTCGACCGACCCGCCGAGCGTGCGGTCCGCCACGGGGGACAACTGGATCGGCGCTCTCAACTGGCCCCAGGCCGTGCTGTGGTCGCTGCCTCCGGGCGGCTGCCCGGTGACGTTCCAACTCGACGGCTCCGGCCCCGGCTCAGCCGTGGATCTGACCTTCTACCCCCGCTACGAGATGGCCTGACCCATGACGATCCAACTCCTCATCACCGACGAGTACGGCATTGTCCAAGGCGACCCACTCGCCGGGTGGACCAGCGTCGACGCGACCAAGCGGTTCAACGAACCCGCTAGCGGCACGGTGACGCTGCCGGCGACACCGGAGGCGATGGCACAGCTCCAGCCCGGCAACCGGATCGTCGTGATCCGTGACGGGGCAATCTGGCTGGCCGGACCAATGGAGATCCCGGCGGACTACGCATGGTCTGTCGACCAGGACTCCGGCGTCGGCAGCGTCAGCGTCTCCTTCTCCGACGACCTGGCCGTCCTCGCCGGATACATCACCTGGCCCGAACCCGCCTCGGCCTGGACCGGGCAGCACGGCAACACCTGGCGGCAGATCAACTCGGCGAACTCCGAGACGATCATCCGGACGCTGGTCAACGAGAACTGCGGGCCCGGCGCCCTGGCCGCCCGCAGGATCCCCAACTTCGCCATGGCCACTGCCGCCGGGGTCGGCACGTCGACGACCGTACGTACGCGGTTCGAACCGCTGCTGGAGGTCGCGCGCCGAGTCGCGATCGACGGCGGCGGCATCGGCTTCCGCACCCAGCAGATCGGCACCGCGATCCGCTTCGGCTGCTACGCCCCCGTCGACCGCACAGACAGCGCACGGTTCTCCCTGGGCCTGGGCAACCTCCGCTCGCTCGCGTTCAAGGCATCGGCGCCGGCTGCGACACACATCCTGGTCGCCGGTACCGAGACCGAAGGGTCGACAACCCGGACGTTCGTCGAACGCGGTGACCCGGCCGCGGCGGCTCTGTGGTGGCGGACGGAGGCGTACCTCGATGGTGGCGCCGACACGGACGCGGCCGGGGAACTCACCGCCGCGGGCAACGCCGAGCTGGCGGAGGGCGCCGCCCCGGTGGAACTTGCGACGGCCACGGTGGACACCCCGGATCTGCGGGCCGGGATCGACTACGACCTGGGCGACCGGGTCACCGTGGCACTGCCGCACGGTTTGGAGGTCACCGACGTCGTGCGCTCCATTCATCTGCAAACGACGCCCGGCAGCGGCGAGTACGTCACTGCCGTGGTCGGCTCCCCGGCCGCGACGAGCGACCCCCAGATGGTGCGTCTGGTGCGCACCCTGACCCGCCGCCTCGCGCGGCTCGAAACCAGGAGGTGAGGCATGGCACAGGACTCCTGGCCCAGCCCCGAACACAATGACAGGGCGGTGACTGACGGCGAGTACGAGCAGCTCGCCGCCCGGTTCTCCGGCGACGGCGTATACGGCAGCCCGGCGGGCACACAGGTCGTGTCGGCCGGGGTGGGCCTGACCGTCGCGGTCCGTTCAGGCGCGCGTGCCAGCGTGCGCGGCCACGCCTGGTACTCCGGCACATCCACGGTGACCCTGCCCGTCGCAGCGAACAGCAGCGGCCAGACCCGCACCGACCGTGTGGTGCTGCGCCTGGACCGGGACAACTGGACTGTGCGCGCGGTCATCCGCCAGGGCACCCCCGGCGCGGGCGCCCCCGCGCTGGTGCAGAGCACTGGCAGCAGCGGCCTGTATGAAGTCCCTCTCGCTCTGGTGACGATCCTGTCCGGGGCCGGGAGCGTCACCGTTGCCCGCGCTGAGTTGTACGTGGGCGCGCGTATCCGCCCTGCCCTGTCCACCGCCCGCAACCCGGAACCGGACCGCGGGGAGCTGGTGTTCGAGACCGACACCGGACGCGTCCGACTGTGGACCGGGTCCGCCTGGCAGCTGGTCTTCGCTCAATCGGGCGTGATCTCTGTGGATTCGCCCATCGCCAACTGGGCGATCGGGACGCCGTCCGTGCTGGAGATGAAGAACGGCGCCGTGCATCTGCGGCTCGGCTCATTCACGCGGACGGCGGGCACTCTCGACAATGTCACGCCGAGCAGGCTGCCGGTCCTGATTCCGTCCGCATACCGGCATCCGACGAGAGACCAGTACGTGATCTGTTACGTCACCGGCGCCCGGATCGGGCGGGCCACGATCTACTCCAAGCTGAGCACGGATGCCGGGCAGGTCTGGCTCACCCAGCACCCCGATGTCCTGGAAGGGCAGAACATCCTGACGCAGAGCGGCATGAGCTGGGTGGTGGACTGATGCGGTACGAATACGGCGCAGGGGTCGCCGACTTCGTCGTCACCCCGTCAGACGGCATCTGGACTGTGGCCGTCGGCGCCGTGGTGACGTTCTGGGACGCGCCCGTCGGCGGCGGGCAGTACAGCGATCTCCTCGATGCCGGCAGCACTCCCATCACTTCCGTCACCGCCACCGAGTACGGCAGCATCCCGCGTTTCTTCGGGCCCGATGGCGTTGAGGGGATGTGGGCGGACGCGGGCGGCACAAGTCGCGCGTGGGTGGAAGCACACAACGTCGGCAGTACCGAGGCCGCCGCAGGGAGCGTGCGCGACTGGCTCAACGCGCGCGACTTCGGCGCCCAGGGCGACAACGTCACTGACGACACCGCAGCGATCCAGACCGCGCTCGCCGCAGCCCCGATGGGCGGCATCGTCTACCTCCCCGCAGGCGCCTACCGCACCAGCGCACCGCTGACCATCCCCCCGGCCGTCACCCTCATGGGCACCCACACCAACCTCATGACGGTGCCCGGCCTGGCCGATCCGCCGTGCTACATCAAGCCCCTGGCCTCCTTTACGGGCGGCGCGGTGATCTCCTTCCTCGACCAGATCGACGGCGGATACTCCACCATCTCGGCCGAGCACCGGATCCTTTCCGTGATGATCGACGGGTCGGACCTCACCGAGCCGGGTATCGACGGGATCCGGGCCCGCGGGAACGTTCAGAACGTCGCCATGCGAGACGTGACTGTCCGCCGGGTCACCGGCGCCGGCGTGCACACCGAGTTCAACGGCGGGTTCTTCCCCTACTCGTGGCGGCTCCACCGGGTGATGCTCGATAACTGCGGTTGGCACGGAGCCGCGTTTGAGGTAATGACGGACATCACGCTCATCGACTGCCAGGCCATCGGCAACGGTGCGTCCGGCTTCGAGATCGCCAACGCCGCGAACTCGCAGGCGATCGGGTGCCGCGCCGAGTGGAACGTTGGCAACGGCTTCCACATCACGGGGGACTGGGCCGCAGGCACCGGGTCCGGCGGCATGCTGGTCGGTGACTGCACCACCGACCGTAATGGGGCGAACGGTTTCCTCGTCGACGCGGCCGGCAATCCGCCGATCCAGTTCGAGAACATCGTCACCCGCCGCGACGGCCGCAACAACGGCGCGGGCGGCGGTGGGTACGCGGGATTCGCCTGCGACGGCGCGACCGTGCCCGTCATCGTGGGACTACTCAACTGCTACCCCGGCATCGACGACGACGGCACCCAGGAGAACAGCCCGCAGTACGGATTCCGGGCCACCGGATGCACCTACGTCAGCGTGGACGCCGGGTTCCTGCACGCAGATGAGGCGGGATGGTCCGACGCAGGCGACAACACCGTGCTGCGCCGCGGCCTGAACATCGGCGAGCGCGCCGGTACTACGGACACCTTTGTCGACGCGTTCGCCCCGCCGACGGACGTTGCCGGGAACCTTAGCGTCGGCGGCTACCTGGCCACGGCCAGCGGCCAGTCCGCCGGGCAATGGAACATCTGGGCGGGCGCCGTCAACGCGTTGAACCTCGGCGCGGCCGGCGGCGGCGTGGCGATCGCCGAGGGCGCCAACGCACGCATGGGCACCGCCACCCTCGCGGCTGGCACGGTCACCGTCACGAACACATCGGTCACCGCCACCACCCGCGTCGCCGTGTTCCGCCAGACAGCAGGCGGGGCCCTGGGACACCTGTCCGTCAGCCGCACCGCCGGGACGTCCTTCACCATCACGTCCAGCAGCAATACCGAGACGTCCGTCATCGCGTGGCTGCTGGTCGAGCCTGCGTAAGAGGCAGCCAGACACCCACCACCAGCCCCGAGCCAGCCCGGCCGGGGCTCTTCCTCATGCCCTGGGAGGGCTCATGGCCATACCTCTGTCCCCCGTCGCGCTCCTCGCGGCCCTGCGCGCCGAGGGCGTGAAGGTCAACGAGGTCGGCAACTGGCGGACGCACAACCGCAACCACAAGGGCCTGTGGGGCCCGGTCAACGGAGTGATGATCCACCACACCGTCACCTCGGGAACCGCGGGCTCCGTGGCGCTCTGCCGGGACGGGCACTCCGCGCTGCCGGGGCCGCTGTGCCACGGCGTCATCGACAAGACGGGCGTCGTCCACCTCGTCGGCCACGGCCGGACGAACCATGCGGGTCTGGGCGACAACGCCGTCCTCCAGGCGGTCATCGCTGAGCGTGCCCTGCCCGCGGACCGAGCGGCAGACACGGACGGCAACCGGCATTTCTACGGCTTCGAGTGCGTCAACCTCGGCGACGGGAAGGACCCGTGGCCGGCCGCGCAGCTCGACGCGATCGAGCGGGTCTCGGCGGCGATCTGCCGTGCGCATGGCTGGACGCAGCGTTCGGTGATCGGCCACCTGGAGTGGCAGCCCGGGAAGATCGATCCGCGCGGCTTCACGATGGACTCGATGCGTGCCCGGATCGGCGCCAGGCTCGGCGGCGCGGCGCCTCCGGCCAAGCCCCCGGCGGCGTACGAGCCGTTCCCCGGAACCGCGTTCTTCGCGGCCGGGCGGCGCAGCGCGCTCGTCACGGCCATGGGCAAGAGGCTGGTGGCGGAGGGGTGCGGCCGGTACAAGGTCGGGCCCGGCCCCGCGTGGTCGACCGCCGATCGCGACTCGTACGCGGCGTGGCAGCGCAAGCTGGGGTACGAGGGCGGAGACGCCGACGGCATCCCGGGCAAGGCGAGCTGGGACCGGCTCAAGGTCCCCCACAACACCTGATGAAAGGACGCTCCATGTTCACTGCTGCTTTCTGGAAGTCGACCGGAGAGCGGGCCGTACGCACCGGGGCTCAGGTCCTGGCGGCCACGCTCGGCCTCGACACCGTCGGAGTCGTATCCGCGGACTGGGGTGACGGCCTGTCCCTCGCTGCGGGCGCCGCGCTTCTGGCAGTCCTGACCGGGATAGCCGCCTCCGGCGGCGGAGCCGAAGGGCCCGGCCTGACGGAGACCGTACGGGACCGCCAGTGACCGCGCCGCCGCCGGACCCGGGCGTGTACATCAGCCCGGCACAGACCTATCAGGAGGTGCGGGACCTGGCCAGAACGGTCGACCGTATCGAGCTGAAACTCGATGAGGTCCTGAACGAGACCAAGGACATCCGATCCGACGTCGCCGACCACGAAGCCAGGCTCCGCACCCTCGAACGGGCCCGCTGGCCGCTGCCCACCATCGGTGTTCTCGCGGGTGTCGCGGGTACGGCATCCGGTCTCATCGCGCTCTACCGCTGATACACCGCGCCCCTCTGTCCAGCCGTAAAGGGCTGGACAGAGGGGCGCTCTTTCGTGTTCCGGCCGCTGCCGGAGCTGGTCACGCACTCATCGAGAGTTCCCGACGCGCGTGCTTGATGAAGTCGTTGACGCGGCTTTCCCTCTGCCACGGGGCGAGAGCGGTGACGAAGTCGCGTACGTAGTCGTGCGCCCGGCTGGATTCGACATTGGCGAGTATGGCGACGGCCTGCTTGCCCAGGTTAAGACCCTGGTCCAGGTCCCGATTCTGGAGATGGACCGTACCGACCACGGCGTAGCGAAGTCCTACAGATCTGGTGAAGGAGTGCGCGGACATGGCGGCTGCCTGGGAATGCCACTGAAGAGCGATGTGAGGAATGTGCAGGTCACGATAGATCTCGGCAGCGTCGGCACTCATACGGGCATGGGTGAAGTAACTGATCCACTCCGGCTCATCGAGCTGGGTGCGTGCCTGGTCGAGCAGAGTCTCCGACGCGGCGAGGGCCCGCGCGGCGCTGCGATGGTCACCGGCCTTGCCGTGGGCTCGCGCCTCGATGAGCTTGGTGAACGCGAGAACGCGCGGGGCCGCGGCCCGCTTGCCTCGCTCGTACGCGCCCTGCGCCATGTCGATGGCCTCGCCGGTGTACCCGCGTAAGCCCGCATGGAGGGCCATCGTGGTCAGGACATACGAGCCGAGTTGCACGTCCGCGCCGGCGCGGGCGAGTCGGAGGGCCTGGATGAAGTGCCGCTGCGCGACGTCGTGGTGACCGATGTCGAGGGCGCTCCAGCCGGCCACCCGCGACAGTTCGGAGGTGACGGAGAAGAGGGCCCGGCCGACGGGCTCGGTGTACTGGCCGCGCAGCAGGGGCGCGGCACGATGGGTGAGGCAGTCCGCGACCTGGTTCGATTTCCAGTTGCCGCCCCCGTATTTGGAGTCCCAGCTCTGGGCTTCGCGGGCTGCCTCCCACAGCTCGGCTACGGCGGCGCGGCCAACGCGACGGCCGTCGTACCGGGCGACCTCGTCGTCTGCCTGTCTGACCAGCCATCTGGTGACAGGGGTCGCGAAAGCGCTGATGGCGAAGGCGCTGGTACCGATGAGTGCACGGCGGTCCACGTGACTCCAGAAGTCGGCGGCGAGGCGGATGGCGTCTTGCGGATCTCTCGCGAAGTCCAGGCCCGTGGCGTCCGGCACGTTGGGGCTGTCCATCCCGATTTCCGCGAGGCTGACGGGTCGGCCGCAGCGCTCGCCCAGCGCTGCGGCAATCAGTGATGGTATCGGGGGTTTGGGTTGCATTCCGTACTCAACCCAGTTCGCGACACTCGTATGGGTGTATTCCCGTTTCTTTCCGGCTCTTTGGGCGAGTTGGTTGACCCGGTGGGCCAGCGCCTTGTGGCTGGCGCCGGAGGCTGTGATGAGTCGGCCGAGGGCCTGGTTCGGCTGTTTGGTCCGGCGCGGCGACGCTGCCACGGCGGCTCCCTCAGGGTTCTGGCTGTGGCCCGTTGCCACAGGGCGCTGAGGCGAGCGTAGGCACAACGCCGTGTCCCGGGGCCGGTTTTCGTGAGTTGTGAGCCCCCCTTGTGTGCCTGCTGCGGGGGCACCGCTGCGAGGTTTCCTGGTGCCGTGCCTCTCCCGACGCGGGAAGGGGCATGACTCGTATCCGCCTCTCCGGATGGGACTGAACGCTCATGGACAAGGTTCTTGTTACGGGTGGAGCCGGCTTCATCGGCTCGCACTTCGTCAAACGTCTCCTGCGATCGGACGACGTGGCCAAGGTGACGGTTCTCGACGCTCTCACCTACGCGGGGCACATCGAAAATCTGGGCGAAGCGTTCCTCAGCCCGAAGCTCCGATTCGTACACGGGACCATCCTGGACGCCGGCCTGGTGGACGACCTCGTCAGCCAGCACACGGCCGTCGTGCACTTCGCCGCGGAGTCCCACGTCGACCGCAGCTTCTCCGCGGCCAGGACGTTCCTGTCCACGAACGTCCTCGGCACCCAGACCCTCGCGGACGCGGCTGTGAAGCACGGCATCCAGCGGTTCGTCCACGTCTCCACGGACGAGGTGTACGGGCCGCTGCCGGTCGGCACCGCCACCGAGGACGACCCGTTACGCCCCAGCGTCCCGTACGCGGCGTCGAAGGCTGCCAGCGATCTCGTGGCCCTGAGCTACTTCCACACCTACGAGGTTCCGGTGTGCGTCACGCGCAGCTCGAACAACTACGGTCCGTACCAGCACCCGGAGAAGATCATCCCGCTGTTCATCACTCGTCTGCTCAGGGGCGAGCCGGTCACCCTTCACGGTCGCGGTCAGCACGTACGCAACTGGTTGCACGTCGAGGACAACTGCGCGGGGATCGAACTGGTGCTGCGCGGCGGTGCGCCGGGCGAGGTCTACAACATCGGTGGCGGGACGGACCTCACGAACCTGGAGCTGACCGAAGCGCTCCTGCGCGTGTGCGGGGCCGACTGGGGCTCGGTTACGTACGGGCCGGACCGGCGAGCCAACGACATCAGGTACTCCATGGACTGGACGAAGATTGCCGACAACCTCGGCTACCAGCCCACCCGCGACCTGGACGACGGTCTCGCCGAGACCGCGGAGTGGTACCGGCGTAACCCGGACCGCTGGGCACCGCTCTCCCGCAACCCGCAGGCCACGATGCCGGCCGTCCACATCGCGGCCCCGAGGTCGGAGCGTGACCATGTCCTGTGACCAGTTGCCACAGAACGCGCTGCTGGTGCTTGGCGCGTCGGAGGAGCACATCCCCCTGTACCAGGAGGCGCGACGTCGCGGGATTCCGACCATCGCTGTGGACATGAGAGCGGATGCTCCCGCGTTCCCATGTGCCGACGCGGCGCTGCAGATCTCCACCCGGGACATCGAAGCCATCGCCTATGCGCTGGGCGACGTACGCCCCGCCGGGATCGTCGGCGGCGCGAGCGACGCCGCGCTGGCCACCTGGCACGCACTAGGCGTGCGGTACGACGCCCCGTACGTGTACCCCGCGGACGCATTCGCGGCTCTCGACAAGGCCGCCTTCCATGCCGTTGTCGCGTCCTGTGGCATCACCGACTACGGATGGGCTGCGGCGAGCGATCCGGATGAGGTCGTCGCAAAGGCGGCCGGGCTGGCCTTCCCGCTCGTGATCAAGCCCGTGGACGGTTCGGGCAGCAAAGGCGTCACCCTCGTCGCACGCCCCGACGACCTCCCCACCGCCGTCGCCCACGCCCGTGCCTACTCCGCCTCTCAGACCGTGATCGCTGAGGAGTTCGTTCAAGGGCGGCAGCTGACCATCGATCTCTTCCTGCAGGACGGCAGGTCGATGATGACCTGCGTCAAGGAGCAAGAGTTCGTCGCCGGGGGTTTCGTCGTCAGGCGGATCGGCACGGTGGAACTGCCCTCGGCGGAGCACGACCACCTTGAGACGAGTGCCGAACGGTTGTGCCGTGCGCTAGGCATCGTCGATGGACCAGCGAACTTCGACCTCGTCCTCGGTGCGGACGGTCAGGGGCGCATCATCGAGGCCAACCCGCGTCTCAGCGGCGACAGCATCCCGCGATTGCACGCCGCCGCCTACGGCGTGAACGTCGTGGGTGCACTCGTCGCACTCGCGCTCGGCGAGCCGTTCGACGGTCATCTCGTACAGACGCGCAACGTGCATGCGGCAGTGGAGTTGGTCGGCTCACCGCTCGTCACGAACGGCGAGTTGGTCGCGTGGGAAGGCGTCGCCGAAGCCCGCGACGTCCCCGGGATCACCGACGTCGTGCTGTATGCCCAGCCGGGTGACCTGGTACGGCCGCATGACCAGTCCGGCCACAAGATCGGCATGCTCGTCGCCGCCGGGCCGTCGACTGCGGATGTGTCCGCGGCTCTGGAGACGGCCGGCGCGCTGCTTCGACCGATCGTCCAACCGATCACAGTGGCGAAGGGTGAGTCATGATCAACTCGTCAAGGCCGGATGCCCGGCGCAACGCCAGCCCGTACCTCTACGGTCAGGAGGCCGCCGCCGTCGCCCAGGTCCTGGAGTCCGGCCAGTACGGGCACACCGGCGTCACCGAGGAGTTCGAGCGCGGGATCGCCGCGTTCCTTGGCGTCGACGACGCCGTGGCGGTCTCCTCGGGCACCGCGGCTCTGCACATCGCTCTCCTGGTAGCCGGAATCGGGCCGGGAGACGAGGTGATCGTTCCGTCGCAGACGTTTTGCGCGACCGTACAGTCGATCGTGGCGTGCGGCGCGAGCCCGCGCTTCGTGGAGGTCAGCCCGGACACTCTGTGTGTCGAGAGCGGGGCGGTGCTGGAGGCGATCACTCCGGCCACACGGGCGGTCATGCCGGTGCTGTACGGCGGCAGGGCCGTCGATCTGACCGCCGCTGAGGAAGTCCTCAGTGAGCGCGGCATCACCGTCATCGAGGACGCCGCCCACGCTTTCGGATCCAGCCTCGGGACCCGGCTGGTCGGCAGCACTGGCGCGCTGACGTGCTTCAGCTTCGGCCCGATCAAGAACCTGACGTGCATCGAGGGCGGCGCGATCGTCCCGCGTACATCCCAGGAGGCGGGAGTGGCCCGTCGTCTGCGGACTCTGGGCATCACCCAGTCGCAGGCGGAGCGCGGCCGTACGACGACCTACACGGTCGACGGTTTCGGGCTCCGCGCCACCCTGTCATCCGTTCACGCGGCGGTGGGCAGCGTTCAGCTGGAGCAGTTCCCCATCGTCGCGGCCAAGCGCAAAGCCTTGTGGCGAGCGTACGAGGCCGAGCTGCACGGCATGAGGAACGTGCTCAGGGTCGACGTGGACGTGGATCGCTCCGTGCCTTTCAACTGCGTCGTGAGGGTGCCGGAGCGAGACAGGATCCACGAGATCCTTCGCGCCCAGGGCCTCGGGGTCGGAGTGCACTACCCGCCGAATCACACGCAGCCCGCGTTCGCCCCATGGCACCGCCCCCTGCCGGTAACTGAAATGGTCGGCGAGGAGATCATGAGCCTGCCGTTCCACCCCGCCATGGACTCCGAGGACGTGCACTTGGCGGTGTCGGCCCTGGGACAGGCCCTGACCACCGTCCAACGGCACCTCCGGTAAGACGGGCCGATAGTCACCAACACCCGTCGCGCCAGCATCAGATGGACAGTGAGCGGCCGTGCTCTGACGGCCGCTCACTCAGGCGAGAACGCCTGATATCGTCCGCAAGGTTCGTAGCCCGTCGGCACCCTGGCGTACGCCAAGCCCTCACGATCGGATGCCTTCCTCCAGTGAACAGCGACGACCTCTCCAGCCGTCTGGCTTCCTTACACCGACCGTTCCGGCTACTCGTGACGGGCGGGGGAACCGGTGGCCACACCTATCCCGCCCTCACCGCGGTTCGCGAGTTGCAGACCCGGCTGGCCGCTCACGGATCGCCCCTCGATGTCCTGTGGGTGGGCACGGCCGAAGGGCTCGAAGCACGCGTTGCGCCGGCAGAGGGCATCCCCTTCAAGACGGTGCCCACGGGCAAGCTGCGCCGTTCGGCCAACCCGCTTGCCATGATCAACCGGGAGAACGTGCGGGACATGGGCCGCGTACCGAAGGGTGTCGCGGAGGCCCGCCTGATCGCCGCCGACTACAAGGCCGACGTGATCCTGTCGACGGGCGGCTACGTCGCCGTACCGGTAGGGCTCGCGGCCCGAATGACGAGGACTCCGCTCGTGGTGCACGAGCAGACCGTGCGCCTCGGGCTGGCGAACCGTATCCTGTCGCGCTTCGCAACCGCGGTCGCGGTCTCCTCCGAGTCCTCATTGAAACTGCTGTCGGAAAGCGTGGCCGCCTCAACGGTGGTGACCGGCAACCCCGTACGCCCGGCGGTCTTCACAGGAGACCCCAAGCAGGCCGTGGCGTCGCTCGGACTGTCCGGCTTCGACAGCGCCTTGCCCTGCGTGTACGTGACAGGCGGAGCGCAGGGCAGCGCGCAGATCAACGGCTTGGTACGCGGTGTTCTGCCGTGGCTGTTGACGGCCGCCAACGTGATCCACCAGTGCGGAGCGACGACGCTGGAGCAGTCACGCCAGTTCGCTGAAACACTCCCGGACGAGCTGCGCGGCCGGTACTGGGTGAGCGATTTTATCGGTCCGGAACTGCCCGACGTCCTGGCCCTGGCCGACGTCGTGATCTCCCGCAGCGGCGCCGGCACCATCGCCGAACTGACCGCACTGGGTAAACCGGCTGTGTTGATCCCGCTGGCTTCGTCGGCCGGCAACGAGCAGGAGCACAACGCCCTTCACCTCCAGGGAGCCGGGGCGGCCACCGCACTGACGAGGGAACGGGCGACCCCCGAGGAACTGCGCCGGGCACTGGAACCGCTCATCACCTCCCCGCAGCGCCGTGAGCAGATGGCCGCACGGGCAGCCGCTCAAGGGCTCCCTGACGCGGCGGCCAGGCTGGTTGACTTGCTGCTGGACGTCGGGCTGGCGGAGCGGCAGTAGCCGCGCGGGCGGGCTACGGTGCGCCCCTCCTGCTCTGGCCCTCAAGGCTGGAGAGGAGGGGCTGTCATCATGTGCCGACGATGTCCATGAGGTGATCATCGAGGTCGGCCACGAAGTCCTCACGTCGCCACGGCCGCATCGCCTGCCGGGCCCGGCGGAGCCGGATTGCCGGGACCCTGCCGCCGGTCGAGGTGGCAGCGGTGATGCAGTCGTGCAGCAGCTCGGCCGCCGCGTGAGGGTCGTTCATCCGGATCCGGGCCAGGGCCTGGTCCGTGGTGACGATCGCCCGCTGCACCTGCTCACGCGGCGCCGTGAGTGCAGCCGCTGACCGGGCGAAGTGGTCGTGGGCCGCCGACGGGTCGCCCACGTACAGGTCGCACACACCCTCGAAGCCTCGTAGGTGACCTGCTGAGAACGAGGTGGACGCTGGATCGTCGGTGTGGTCGGCCTCCATGTCGTACCAGGCGAGACCCAGTGCGTCCTGAGACTGCCGTTCCTCCCCGGCTCGGGCGGCGATCTCCGCCTGGAGCGCGTGGGCGCGGGCTCGGATGAGTGGGCTGTCGCCCTTCCTCGCGGTCCGTACGGCCTGGTCGACCAGGACGCGGGCGCCGGCGGTGCCGGGGGTGGAGTACAGGGTGACGAGTGCGTGGCTCATGATCACGCTGGCCTGACGCCAGGGGCGACCCAGGCGGGCGGCCTCGCTGATCGCGGTGGAGTACAGAGCCTTGGACGCCGGGTCGTCGCGTGTCTCGAAGGCGAGGCGCCCGGCCAGGGCGGACGCGGCGACGGCGGCGTTCAGTACGGCGGGGACGACCGGCTCGGGCACCGGCCCCGCGAGGAGGCGGCGGCACATCTCGACCGCGGGCGCGAGCATGAGCTGAAGCCGTACGAACGGCAGGCTACCGACCTGCGAGTTGACGTCGGCGACGACGGCGGACAGGTCGGCGGCCGTCGTGTCGTCCGCCCGGGAGGGATCGGCGAGAGCAGCGGAGAGATTGGCCTGCGCGCCGGGGGACATGAGTGCGAGCATGCCTCCGCCGCCATCGGTCGCGGTGCGGATCAGCGTGGTGCGCAGCTCGGCGATCCGGCCGGCGCTCTCGCCGAGCTGCCCGAGCGCGTCCAGGAACTCGGCGAAGTCGCTGCCAGTGGCGATCGCCAGGTCCCCGGACGGGGTGCGCGCGTACAGGTGCGCCAGTAGGAGCTGGTACCGCTCGTCCGGCACGGTGGCCGCCGACTCCGACTCCCAGCGGGCCACCGATCGTTGCACGCTCGCCACTGCGGGCAGGCGCGGGAGGCGCAGGTCTTCCGCGTAGCCGGTGAGTGCTCGCGCCATGTCAGCGAGGGAGAGCCCGCGCCGTCGCCTCAGGCGCTTCAGCGCAGCGGCCCCCGTTGCTTTGCTGTCCATTCCGCCATAGTGACGCAGATCGCGGCTACACGGGAACGATCAGACGGGGCTTTCCTTGATCTGCCGTGTAGTCGAGGGTCTGCCACGTACCCGACGGAGGGGCGCCCTCCAGCGGAAATCCGATGGTCATATGGGCGCGGTCGACCATCCACCGGTTCCGGGCGAAGTAGGCCGGGGTGCGCAATTCTTCGGCGCCCAGTTCGACAACCTCGCTGATCCGCTCGCGCGTTCGCGTGATCGCCTGCCGTGCTTCGGCGGGCTGCTGGGCGAGAGTGCCGGGCACCACCACAGTCAGGGTCGCGCGGGTATTTCCGGCGAGCCACAGCAGAGACAGGGAGTCGATCCCTTTCGCGCCGCCGATGAAGAAATGCGAGGTGGGAGTGGCGAAGGGGCCGAGATATTGGGCGAAGAGATCCGCGTATTCGGTGAGGCTGCGATGCCCCGTGGAACGGGTGCCGGTGATCGCCACTCGCATGATCGACTTCGTGTCATAGGTTGTCATATCCCGCAGGAACTCCCGTACTGAGACCGTCAATGTGTGAATTCCAACGGCTTGCGAAAACTCGCCGGTCACCTGCGCACCCTCGGGCTCACCGTCGCTGAGAACGACGCCGAGCACCGCATGCACGTGACCAACCCCCTGCACGGCACGGACGAAATCATCGCCCACCCGGACCGGTACGTCACGTCGTACGGGTACGAGGTCGGCGAGCCGGGCCACGAGAAGGAGTGTGCCACCCGCATCGCTCAACTCCTCGCGTGCCCGGCGCCGTCCGCACCGCGCCCCAAACTGGAGACCGTCCGGTGATCCCGGCCCGCATCACGCGCAGCGAGGACTGGTCGGAGGCGGCCATCACCACGTGGCTGCTCAAGGCGGCGGCGGACCCGAAGATCGCTGAGAAGGACTGGGAAGAAAACAGGCCCGCGATGCTTCCCCTCGGGGAACGCTTCGACGCCGTCAAGATGCCGCCGAACCTCGTGTACGCGGCGACCGCCAGCACCGTTCCCGCACAGGTGTGCGACATCCTTGCCACGCTGGTCGACGGCCCGGTGGTCTGCCACCCGAGCGTCTGGTACTACGCACTAGTGCCCGCAGGGACGACGGAGACATGGCGGTCCCCGGACGCCCTGATCCTCGGCCGCGGGGCCTGGCTCGGAGTGCCACGGCTCACCTCTACCCGCCCGGACCCCCCGCTGCCCTACTGGGCGGTGCCCCCGGAGAAGGCCCGCAAGCTCTGTACGCCCGAGGTGGTGGCCGATCTGCTCCAGGCTGGCGCGGCCCGGCTGACGCCGGCGCCTCCGAGCCACGCAGAGCTGTACCGGGCCCGGCTGGACCACCTGGAGAGCTGCGCCGAGTGCAGCGCTGGCAGCGTCTGTGAAACGGGTGCGGCCCTGCGGAAGGTAGAGCGGGAGGGGCGCGATGGAGCACAGCTTCCCTGACCGCCGTCTGCCGGTCATCCGGTCCACTGAGCACGAGGTGACGATGCTGTGGCCGGGGCCGCCGATCACGGCCGAGGACGTGCCCGGCGAGCCGCACGAGCCCGGGGCTCCGGTGCCGTGCGCCCCGTGCCTGGCCGGGCTCCTGTTCGAGCTGAGGTCCCCGCACCGCTGCGAAGAGATCACCGCGGTCCGGGCCGGGACCCGCCGGTTCACCGTGACCGACCCGATGCCCTGCCCGTGCGAGTGCCGCATGGGCGCGGAGCCGGAGAGCACGTGATCGGTCACCATCCCTGCATGCGCTGCGGTGCCGGAGCACCGATGCCGTAGCAGGCGCACGAAGGATCCCCCGGCGGGACCTTCCCTCTGCCGCCCCGGCCGGCCTTCCACGTCCCCCGTTGTGGTCGGCCGGGGCTCCACCACCCATGGCGACCATTCGGGTTAAGGGTCGCGTCGACTCCCGCCCGGCCGGGGCCCGGAAGCCCTGGTCTGGCGGGACCCCGCTCCGCTGCCACTGCCGGAAGCTCTGGCGGCGGAGCGGTTCGCACCCCCGGCTGCATCGTGCAGAGACGGCCCTGCGCCTGGAGGCCAGGAAGCCTTCAGACGCGGGGCCCCATACCGGGGCGAGTGTTAGTGTTTGGCGGTAGTTGAGTCC